>CAYTNI010000273.1:0-4717 GCA_964439115.1 uncultured Saprospiraceae bacterium | reverse complement strand
AGTTGGCGGTTTATTGATGCGGATTTCGTATTCCCTAACCCGGCCAACCCCTGGCAGACGCAGTTTCCGGAAGTGATGCAGGTAGGTAACCTGCAGGGCACCCTGAACAACCGCGACTTCATAGCCATAAAAATGGGTGATGTGAACGGCAGTGCAGCGGTTAACTCCAATAGTGTGGATGATCGCAACGTGGCCGGAGTTTTCACCTTGTATTCCGATGTGATGACACTGGAAGAAGAGGTGGAAATCAACGTACCAATCAGGGCGCGTAACTGGCAGGGAATAGGCGGTTTCCAAATGACCGTAGAATTTGACACAGATAAACTGGAGCTCCTCGATGTTGTATATGGCGTTCTTGGCACCGAGCATATCGGTATGGCACTAACAGACCAGGGCATGGTAACGGTAAGCTGGAATCGCCAGGGCAACCCCTATGAGGCTAACTCCGATCCGGCTGCAAATGGCGAAACCTTGTTTTGGCTGTCATTTAAACCCAAAACCAATGGCCAACTCGAGGAGGCACTTGCCATTAACTCCCGCTATACTGTTGCAGAAGCTTACGACCCGCAGGGCGATTTGCTCGATGTAGAATTGGAATTCGAGTTCACTCAGCTTGCAGAAGAACGCTTCGAGCTTTACCAGAACCAGCCGAATCCGTTTAATGGCCAAACCATGATTGGATTCAGACTTCCTGAGGATGACTTCTTTACCTTGCGCATCCTCGATGCAGGAGGGAAAGTACTTAAAGAACAGCGAGGCTACTTCACCGCCGGCTATAACCAAATGTGGATTCACGCCGCCGATCTACCGGCATCGGGCTTGCTCTACTATACACTCACCTCCGGCACCCATTCGGCAACCCGGAAAATGGTGGTGATCAAATAATTGATGATGAGGGATTGTTTGGGTTGCAAAATCCAACTTCAAAAACGGACGGCTCTCCTCGGGGAGCCGTTTCTTTTTATTTTTCAACAGTTTTACTACATTTGCAATCCTTATTGGTTAAGAATGTACTTTATAGAGAGTGATATGTACTTCCGCTTCGGTCCAGAATGGGTTGTTCGGCAGTATGATACCCACCGCTACTTCAAAGGATGGAGTGGAAAAGGTCTAAAAGGAGTGGATTTCATCGGTATTCTGCATCAGAAAACCCTCGTGTTTTTTGAAATCAAAAATTTCAACCTGCGTCCTTCAGGTCGGGGAGGACATACCCTGGAATTGGTACGACAAAATCCTAACCTGCTTGCCGAGGCGTTCATTCAAAAAATTACTGATACCTTCACCGCCATTGATGCCGTAGGAAAATACTGGCAACGCCATTGGTGGCGGCGAATGGCAGGAGGGCTTGTCCGATATCTCTCTGCGCGTAAATACGACGCTGCTTTTTGGCAGAAAGTGACAGAACTCGCTGCGAAACCTTCCGAATGCGTAGCCGTTCTTTGGCTGGAAAGCCAGGCATTCGATTATAATTATCGCAAACAATTGAGCAGCACCCTCGCAGAAGCTCTTTCGCTTCATTGCAAGGAGGTCATAGTGGCCGATGCAGGAAGCAATCCGTTCTCGAACACCATGCAAACCAATATTTCTGATTCTCAAAGTTGATTTAATGAAACATACTCAATTTGTAAATGTCAACCGCGAACTGTGGAATGCGCGTACCTCCGCTCATGTACAGTCTGAGTTTTACAATGTAGAGGCTTTCCGCAAGGGGCAATGTACACTTAATGCTATTGAACTCGAGCTTCTGGGTGATGTGCGCAATAAGTCCATCCTCCATTTGCAATGTCACTTCGGCCTCGATACGCTCTCTCTGGCAAAAAGAGGAGCAAAAGTAACAGGTGTGGATTTTTCAGAAAATGCTATCGCAGAAGCACGCAACCTTGCCCAGTCCTTAGGTGTACAGGCGGAATTTGTATGTGCCGACATTTACGACCTGCCCCAACAATTTCAGGGACAGTACGATATCGTTTTCACTTCCTATGGTGTCATTGGCTGGCTTCCCGACCTGGATACCTGGGCCGAAATTATTGCCCACTACCTCAACCCAGGAGGTAAACTGGTGTTCGCAGAATTTCATCCCGTCCTTTGGATGTTCGATAACGATTTCAGGCAAATCGCCTATTCTTATTTTCAGGATGGTCCTATCATCGAAAATGAAAAAGGCACCTATGCAGACCGCAATGCCGATATTGAGCTGGAATCTGTGAGCTGGAACCACAGCCTCGACCAGGTAATCGGAGGGCTGATTGCTGCCGGGCTCCAAATCTCAGAATTTCAGGAATTCGACTTTTCACCCTACAATTGCTTTGCCAACACGGTAGAGTCGGCTCCGGGACGATATCAAATCAAAGGTATGGAGGGTAAGTTGCCCATGGTGTTTGCACTTTCGGCAGAAAAACCCTAATTTTCCTCCTGAAGCATGCGTAAATTTTCGGCCGATTTCGTCTTCCCCGTTACTGCGCCCCCTATTCCACAGGGCGTCGTCATCACTGATGACCAGGGAAGGGTTTTAAGCCTCGATACCCGCGAAAACCATGACCCAGCATCTGTAGAGACCCTGCCCGGCGTCCTGGTACCAGGATTTGTCAATACCCATTGCCACCTGGAGCTGTCTCACATGAAAGGACGCGTGGACACCGGCACCGGTCTCCTTCCCTTCCTTCGCTCGGTAGTCCAGCATCGCCAAATTGCCCAGGAAGAAATCCTGGAGGCCATTCAACGTGCCGATGCCGAAATGTATGAAGCAGGTATTGTAGCGGTTGGCGATATCTCCAATAAATCTGATACGATCTATACCAAAAACAACAGCGCAATCCGGTACTATACGTTCGTAGAAATGTTCGACTTCCTAAAGGAAGAATGGGCAGAACGCACCTTTAATCAGTACCTCGAGGTTTTTGAAAGCCAAAGTGCCGCCAACGGCAATCGCAAAAGCGCAGTGCCCCACGCCCCTTACACCGTATCCAAATCGCTTTTTCAGCGAATTAGCAACTTCAACACCCCCGAAGCGGTAGTTAGCATCCACAACCAGGAAACCCCTCACGAGGATGAGTTTTTCCTGACCAAAACTGGCGGCTTTCTCGATTTTTATGCCATGTTTCAGATTCCGGTGGACGACTTTCAGCCTTCAGGGCAAACTGCAATCCACTATGCTATGAAACACATGAACCCTACCCAAAAAACGCTGTTTGTCCACAATACCATGACCGGCACCGAGGATATTCGCGCTGCAATGGCGTGGAACCCCCAGGTGTTCTGGGCTACCTGTCCTAACGCCAACCTTTTTATTGAAAACCGCCTTCCGAATTATCGGCTTTTCCTCGATGCGGGCGCAAACGTCACTATCGGTACCGATAGCCTGACATCCAACTGGCAGCTCTCTATCCTCGAAGAAATGAAAACCATAGCCCGCTACCAGTCTTACGTGCCTTTTGAAACGCTGCTTGAATGGGCAACCATCAACGGTGCGCGCGCCCTCGGTTTTGACGCAGATTTTGGCAGTATTGAACCGGGCAAAACTCCCGGTTTAAATTTGCTGAATATGGCACCCGACTGGAAAATGAATGCAAGTACAACGGTTAAGCGACTGATTTAACTAAACCTTCCGGAAATTGATACCCGCTGAACACGTGCTCAACGGTATCTCCATAACCGGAAGCCCTCCCCTGCCGGGAAATAATCCCTTCCCCTCGGCAATTCTAAAAAACCGTCAGCATCTGCCAGATTGGCCAAATCTCCAGAGCCTTTGCCTGCTACCGGCCAAGCCAGCAGTTGCCCGTTAAGCGTGCTTTGAAGCCTTACCTGAAGGAAATAGGTAAGGTCTGGCTTGAACTCAAATGGCTCAGCCAGGGCGGCCCACTCCTCGGGTATGGGGTTTTGCCCCATGGACTGTCTCAGCCAGGGTAAAAAATACCGCACTACGCCTACAAATGCGGACACGGGGTTTCCCGGAAGGGCAAAAACTACCTTGCCGTTTGTTGTTTTGCCAAACCAAAATGGCTTTCCGGGGCGCTGTGAAACTTTGTGAAATACTTGTTGTACGCCTACCTCGGCAAGCGCGCGTGGTACGTAATCGTATTTTCCCTCGGAAACACCCCCGCTCATGATCAATACATCGTTTTCGCTCAGCGCAATTTGGAGCCCCCATTTAGTAGCCTCCAGGTTATCTGCCAGGTGAAAGTGATTGGTGGTGAGATTGGCGCTTTCCAGCAGCGCCTGGATGCTGTATCGGTTAGACATCCTGATTTGATGAGGCAAGGGAGTCTGACCAACCTCTACAAGTTCATCTCCGGTGGTAAGTATCGCCACTCTTGGGCGCTGGTTTACGTACAGGAGGTTTTTACCCACTGTGGCCGCCACGCCAATTTCAGCAGCACCAAGCTGCCGTCCGGCAGGGATAATTTCATCGCCGGCTTTTCTATCATGTGCCCGTGGATGGATATTTTGCCCTACCTGCACCCCCTCAATCAGGACTTTGGCGCTCTGCCCATCAATGTGTAGATCTTCATACCGAATCACGGTATCAGTGCCTTCCGGGAGAATGGCCCCTGTCATCACCTCCAGTGCGTGAAAAGGGCTTTGCAAGGTAAGCTGTGGTGCGCCTGCCGCCTGAATACCCTCGAGCGGAAACACCTTTTGGCCACTGGCAAAGGCCCGGTATGCAAGAGCAATACCATCCATACTAACTCTCGCAAATGGTGGGAAGTCGCGGTCTGCT
>CAYTNI010000272.1:0-4768 GCA_964439115.1 uncultured Saprospiraceae bacterium | reverse complement strand
TAAAAAATCCCAAAAAGAGATTTTTATTCAAAATTGGTATCATTTTTGGATAAAGACAGTAAGTAGTTCATTCATCCCAAAATTTCCTGGGTACATGCCGGTAAACGGCATACAGCCTTTCGGGCATTGTCTGTACGAAAGGGTGTCTGCCATTTGCCTCTTGCGAACCAGGGCTTATTCCTTCATCACAAAAAACATTGTGCTATGAGACACACTGTCAATTTTTCAAACACCATTCGCAGCAAGATGCTGTTGCCCGCATTAGCGGCAGCAGTGGTTTTGCTGGGAAGCGCCGGCCTCCGGAGCAACGCAGTCGCGTCGTTGTGGGCCTTTCTGGTGGATCCCCCGGAGATTTCATCCTCGGCGCAATGTAACTGTCTGAACAACGCCACCAACCTGGCGAATGGACAGTTTCTGGATACCATCACAATCCTGTCAGATCCTGGAGAGGTGTGGACCCTAACGGCTACCGCCGGGTTGTTTCAGCCCACCAGCCCGCCACCTCCGGCCGCTCCAATTGTCATACCGGCAGGTACCACAATCCCTGAAACCGCACCGGGTTCAGGGGTTTACCGCCTGGTGGTTCGGCATGTGGACGCCATTGGGTTTTCAGTCACTGCGGAAAATGGTATCGGCGACGTGCTGACGCACAACAGCACGTGCTACTATCCTAATCCCGTGATTCTCAACCTCGACTTCGTATATTGCGTCAGCACTTTGCCGGTGACGCTCCAGGGAACAGCTGGTGCCGGTATTGACGGGACAGGCACATTCACTATTGATGGTGTGCCTGCAACAGTGTTTGATCCACTCGATTTAGGACCTGGGAACTATATAGTGCGCTACACCTTTAATGCTGGCGGAGGGTTGCCTAATACGCCCGGAGACCCTGCATGCACTGCATTTGTAGAGCAGGAAGTTGTTGTGGTGGATATTCCACCGCTCGCCGCACCTACCCAAATCAATGTTCCGATGAACAGCCAATGCCAGTTGGTCATCACACCGGATTTGATTCTGACCAACTTCAGCATGTTGCCTTGTCCTGATGACTATAATGTCACGGTATTTGACGTGCCGGGCAACCCTATTGGCGATACCATTGGTTCTGAATGGGTAGGATTTACACTTCGTGCCCGGGTTACCACCGATAACGGCGGTTTCTTTGTGGAAACGCTGCTTAACTTCTTTGATGATATCCGGCCAACGATTACCTGCCCACCTAATACGACCAGGGCAGTGGTTACTCAAACCCTTCAAAACGTGAACGGCGCGCTTACTACCGCCGACCCAAGCATCGTACTTTCCAACCACAGCTGTTTCCTTGGTCAGACCAACCCGGCTATGGGCGATCACCGATATGACATCTATACCTTTACGGTAAATGCAGAAGATGACTATATTTTTGAGTTGGATCCCTTGTTTGGACGGGCAGTAGGGGTGTTGTATCAGGGAGCCTTCAATCCGGCCTTCCCCTGTATGAACGTAGTGGATATGGCTGATGATGGGGTATTGTTCATCATGCCGGATTCATTGATTCGCATCAGTGCAACCCTTCTGCCGAATCAGACCTACACCTTGCTCACCAGCTCTCAGCAGCCAGGAGTAACAGGTGCCTACCAATGGAAAATTTACAGCAATGGCCCGGGTCTTGTGGCCAACCTCCCATTCGTAATGATGAGGGATACCTTCGACCTGGTTTGTAATGATACGGACTCGCTGTTTGGCAATGCTGAAAGCCTGATTCTTACCGGCAATGCAATAGCCATGGATAACTGCGGCACTACGGACGAAATTGATATTTCCTTCACGGATACCCGCCAGAACTTTGGAGATTGCGGAAACCAGGTCATTACCCGAACATTCCGTGCGGAGGATCCCTCCGGAAACTTCCGTACTTGCCAGCAAACCATCACGGTGAGAAAACCGAGAATTTCCGACCTGCATTTTCCGCCTATCGGCACCGTGATTGAATGTAGTATCGGATTCCAGACTACCGCCAACGGGAACCCCCACCCTTCTGCTACAGGGTATCCCTA
This sequence comes from uncultured Saprospiraceae bacterium, assembly GCA_964439115.1. GTDB lineage: Bacteria > Bacteroidota > Bacteroidia > Chitinophagales > Saprospiraceae > UBA2329. The sequence continues at coordinate 2,732 of CAYTNI010000272.1, read as the reverse complement.
TATTGAAACGGCTATGGGTAACTATTTAGTCAATCCCATCTTCTGTAATCTGGCGGCAAGCTGGCAGGACGAACCACGCGTGCTAATAGATAATAACCCGAACGTGTACTCTTTCGTTCGCCGTTGGACGGTACTCGATCTGTGCAACCCCGGGCAGCTTTCCACTTACAATCAGATTATTCGCGTTGACGACTTTTCTCCGCCAATTATTACCTGCGCACCCACCACCGACCTCGATGGCGACGGCATTCCCGATCCGCCTGCATATTCTACTGAGAATACCACTTGTACCGCAATTGTACAAGTCCCTACTCCGATAATTACCGATGTGTGTACCGATTTTACGTATGAAACTACTTTGGTAACGGATATTCAGGTGCCTATTCTTGGGCCGCAGGGTCAGGTAATCGGCTTCAACACGCAGACGATTGTACTGGATACCATTTACCCGGGACAGACGCCGATTTCCGATAATATTCCAGTGGGCACACACAGATTCCGCTACGTAGCTACCGATAATAGGGGTAATATGAGCCAGATCGAATGCCCGTTCGTAGTGTTCGACGGCATTGAGCCTACCGTGGTTTGTGATGATAATCTCATCGTCTCTATTGGTACCAACAGCTATGGACGGGTGTACGTACAGGATGTGGATGAGGGCAGTACAGACAATTGTGGCATTGCGACAATGGAGCTTCGCCGTTTGTTTACCCAGGATCCGACAAGTTGTGAGGATGTGGCACCGTATTACTCCCCATGGGGGCAATTTGTGGAAATTGGCTGCTGTGATGTGGGCAGTAATATAGTTATCGAACTCAGAGTTACAGATGTTTACGGCAATCAGAACTCCTGTATAACAGAACTCACGGTAAGGGACAATATCCGTCCTATCTGTATGGCACCACCTGCCAGGTCAGTAGATTGCGATACCTTGCCCGAATCCTTCAACCCAAGTGATACTGTAATGCTTCGCACGCTGTTTGGAGCACCCCTGGCAATGGACAATTGTAGCAATGTTACCGTCAAAGAACTGGATCCGATTGTCAATATCGGTACCTCTGGTGCGGGAACCATCATTCGGCGATTCCGTGCGCGTGATGCCTCTGGCAACGAGTCTTCCAATACCTGCCAGCAAATTATTACGGTGAACATGGTACATGACTATACCATCTTCTTCCCGCCGGATGCAGAAGCAGAGTGTGGTATTCCTGACGCAGACACGCTTTTGGTAGAATCTTCCGGATGCTCCAATATTGCAGTAAGCGTGACCAACGAAACCTTTGTAGCCTCCGGGGGCGCTTGTTTCAAGATTTTCAGAACGTACCGCGTCATCAACTGGAACGAATACAGCGGCTCTGGCGCACCTACCATCATCAGTCGGGACGAAGACTGTGACGGCGCCGCCGGTGACGAGGGCGTATGGCTTCTTCGCAGACCTAACCAGACTTATATTGACCGTACTCGGTTCTTCTCCGACAACCTGCCGCCGGCCAATACCCGCGGATTGTCTTGCGGCAGCCCAAGCAACCCATCGGGATATTGGAGAACCGTACAATCTACAGGCTACTGGCAATATACACAGGTTATCAAAATATTCGATAACCAGCGCCCAACAGCAACTTTCCAGCAAACAGCACCTTTCTGTACTACCGGAATGAGTTGTACCGCAGCAGTAAGCGTGCCCTTTACCGTCAACGAAATTTGTTCGCCCAATGATGTCAGCGTACAGGTTTTCTTAGATGCATTCTCTGATGGTATCCAGGATGGGCCGGTAACCGGCAGTGATTTCTCCGGCACCTATCCCAACTATGTAATTTCCGGCACCTATCCTATTGGAAGTCATCGCTTTATAGTGAATTTCCGCGACGGCTGCGGCAATACCAATAGTGTGACCATTCCTTTCTCTGTTGTGGATTGCGTAAGCCCTTCACCTATTTGTATCACAGGGCTTTCCAGGGCTTTGATGCCACTTCCGCCTAATACAGATGCAGATGGTGATGGCGATATTGATGTTGGCGCACTGACCGTGCTTGCCACAGACTTTGTCTCAAGCCCGATTACGGACTGTTCCGGCCCGGTTAGGTTATCCATCAATCTGCCCGGAACCACGCCAAGCCCGACACTGACTTCACTGGTACTTACTTGCGATCACCTCGGCACCAATATCGTGGAGATTTACGCATGGGACAATGCCAATAACCCTACCCGCATCCAACCTGACGGCAGCGTAGGTGGGCCTAACTTTGGCTTCTGCCAGGCAGTCGTCACCGTTCAGTCCAATACTCAGGTGAACTGCAGCAGCCCGACCCCGTCAGGTCTTATCTCCGGGGGCATCTTCACCGAGCAGGGTGACCCTGTAGAAGATGTGAATGTGAACCTCACGGGATATATGACCCAGAGTGTGACTACAGAAATTGATGGCAATTATATGCTGGAAGATTTGCCGGCAGGCCAGACGTACTCCGTGACACCGGTAGCTGACCAAAACGCAGCCAATGGGGTTTCTACTTTCGATATCATTATGATTACCAGACATATTCTTGGTACACAGCTTCTGGATTCACCCTACAAACTCATCGCTGCGGATGTGAATAATTCGAGGTCCATCAGTACCCTGGATATCATTCAAATTCGCCGGGTAATCCTAGGGTTATCCAGTAACTTCCCGAACAGCACCAGTTGGCGGTTTATTGATGCGGATTTCGTATTCCCTAACCCGGCCAACCCCTGGC
>CAYTNI010000271.1:0-4776 GCA_964439115.1 uncultured Saprospiraceae bacterium | reverse complement strand
CTCCTTCGGATATATACGCTGAACACTATGATTCCGGTCTCAGGAGATCAAAAAATCTGGCTCGAGCAGGATCTTCAGGCCAATGCTGACAACACCACCTGGAAGTTTGTACAGTACCACCATGCCATCTTTCCACACCATTCTTCCAAAAATGAAAGGGATGATATTTACCTGAATTGGGCACCTCTTTTTCACCGGTATAAGGTACACCTGGCTATTGAATCCGACTCCCATGTGGCCAAGTGGACTTTCCCCCTTCGACCGGATACAGGGCCCGGCAGCGATATGGGCTTTATCCGGGATAATCAGGACGGCACAGTTTTTATTGGTGAAGGTTGCTGGGGCGCCCCGCTCAGGGCCAACGATGATAATAAATCATGGACAAGGGCCAGCGGCAGCTTTAACCACTTCTACTGGATTTTCGTGGACCAGGAAAAGATTGAAGTTCGCACGGTCATGACGGACAATGGGGCCCAGGTGGGCAATATTTCTCAACAAAATTTGTTTAACCCTCCCATCGGTCTCACCTTATGGACTCCTCCATCTGGAGATGTGATTCATATTACGAAAAAGACATCGCCTCTTTTGGCATCTGCGGATATTCCCACATCTTATGACACTGAGCTCCCAGATGATTTGGATGGAAACTGGGAGATACTACCGCGACTTACACCTAATCCGGCATCGGGCAAGGTGGTTGTTCATTTTGAATTACCAGTAACCGGGGATGTATCGGTGCTGCTGTATAATTTTCAAAAACAGGAAATGGCCCGTCTGAGGTTTGAGGCGCTGGCTGCCGGGCATCAGTCTAAGTCGCTGGATTTCTCAAGATTACAAGCAGGAAGATATCTATTGGTGGTTCGAAATGACCGCAAAGCCTTAAAACGGTTCGTCCTGGAAAAATAATGTTCATTTTTTCTCGTACTTTCGCCTTGCAAAATCCGGGTTAGCGGCATGGCCATTCATATCAACGATATTCAAAGACCAATCGAAGAGGAGCTAAAGGCCTTTGAAAGTCATTTCAGGGACGCCATGCGTAGCCCGGCTCCCCTTTTGGATCGCATCACCTACTACATCGTTCGCCGCAAAGGCAAGCAGATGCGTCCAATGTTTATCTTCCTCACGGCAAAGCTTTGCGGCGGCATCACGGAATCCACCTACTCAGCCGCCTCTTTGGTGGAACTGCTTCATACCGCTACTTTAGTGCATGACGATGTAGTAGATGATGCTTATGAAAGACGAGGTTTTTTTTCCATCAATGCCCTTTGGAAAAACAAGGTTGCTGTCCTGGTAGGCGACTACCTGCTCTCTCAGGGCCTGCTTCTCGCGCTTAAAAATCAGGAGTACCGCCTGTTGGAAATAGTATCCGCAGCGGTAAAGTCCATGAGTGAAGGTGAATTGTTGCAAATTGAAAAGGCTCGCCGTCTGGATATTGAAGAACCGATATATTACGAAATCATCCGACAAAAGACAGCCTCGCTGATTGCCTCGGCCTGCGCTGCCGGTGCGGCATCCGCTACAAAGGACGAAGGCGTCATAGAAACCATGCGGCTCTTTGGTGAAAAAACAGGCATCGCTTTCCAAATACGGGATGACTTGTTCGACTTCGGCGATGAAGATGTAGGAAAACCCCTCGGTATTGATATCAAAGAGAAAAAACTAACCCTTCCTTTGATTTACGCCCTCAAAAATGCGCCTTCAGACCAGCGCAGGTATATCATCGGGCTAATCAGGCGGCACAGTGAGGAACCTGCAAAAGTACGCGAAGTGATTCAATTTGTGCGGCAGAGCGGTGGGCTGGAGTACGGCAAAAAAGCCATGCTGGACTACCGCAGTCAGGCTTTTGAGATTTTACATCGCCTGCCAATGTCTGCAGCCCGGCAATCTCTGGAGGACCTGGTCGTATTCGTTACAGAGCGTACCCGTTAAGGATACTCCATTCCGCAGGCAAAGGGCAATACCCATTTAACTTATCCATAATGGCCTACAAAGGAATTTAAAGCCATCAGCGCCTTGAATTGATTCACTTACTACCATCGCAGGAAACCAGAGAGCTATTCAGCAAATGATAGTAACGGCCAGGCCCATGCTTTTAAGGCATCAAACATCCAGTTCCATCCATACCGGGCAATGGTCGGAATGAACGGCATCAGGCAGTTGTCCGGCACCGAGAATGGACTGCTTCAGATTATCGGTTACGGATTGATAGTCAATTCTCCATCCTTTGTTTTTACCTCGGGAGCCAGCCCTGAAGCTCCACCAGCTGTAGGATACGGCATCAGGATGTAAAAATCGGAAAGCATCCGTAAATCCGCTTTCAAACCATTGTGACAGCCATGCGCGTTCTTCGGGCAGGAAACCTGAAGATTTTTTATTACTTACTGGGTCATGGATATCGATTTCCCGATGAGCAATATTGTAATCGCCCACTACTACCAGGCGAGGTCGCTCTTTTCGAAGCTCCTGAACCCATTCAAAAAAATCTGCCAGAAACTCCATTTTGAATGTTTGGCGTTCTTCACCGGTAGTCCCTGAGGGGAAATAGCAGTTCAACAGGCTCCAATCGCCAAAGTCAGTACGCAGGATACGTCCTTCCTGATCATAGCGGTCAATGCCACAGCCAATGACTACGGCGTCGGGCTCTATTTTAGAAAAGGTGGCCACACCGCTGTAGCCTTTTTTTTCCGCACTATGCCAAAAAGCCTTGTAGCCCATGGCCTCAAGTGCGACAGCGTCGTATTGGTCACTTACCGCCTTGGTTTCCTGAAAGCACAGCACGTCGAAAGACTGCTCTGCCAACCAGCCTTCAAGGCCTTTGGAGGAAGCTGATCGAATTCCGTTTAGATTATAAGATAGAATACGCACGGACATATTTATTGAAAGCGTTGTAAAGAAGAGCCTACCAAAAGCTGCATGGTTTTTAAAGCAAGGGTGCGGGAAGGCTCCGGTTTAAATCCTTTATCCATAAAATGGTCTTCTAGGCGCACCAAAGATTGCAAGTAGGCAATTTTAAAGGTACGGACAAAGGTTTGGTGCATGGCATCAGTTGCCGACCAGGCATCCATTGCCTTCCAAATGCGGAAATTCCAGTTTTCCAGACCCACTTCCTCTTCCGGTCTGGGTGCTGCCGGCGAGTGGTACCACATTACCTGTTGGTTGCCCTGGGCAGTTGGAGCCAAGGGACTGGCGCCGATTTCCTGCGCCAGTGATACGGCTATCTTTATTTCCGGCCACAGAGAGAAAGGCACACAACCTCTATAAGGAAATACAGCTGCATTGACAGAGGAATAAGCCTCCACCACACGCGCCATGGAAGAAGCGGAAAAGCTACAGTTGGCGCGATAGGGAATATCGGAAGCGCTATGCAGAAAGTGCAAATGTAAAACTACTTGATCCAGAATAAGGTAGTTATAAGCGGCTCTGTAATCGAAGGGGGGAGCCACAGCCCATGTCTTAGTTTGGAAAGCGTCGCGGATGGCTCCGTTCATCAGGCGATTGATCTCCTCGGAAGGACCATTTCGCAAAAATAAAAGATAGGCGTGATAGCCTTTTGCTAAAGGAGTAGGGGTAGAGGTGATGAGGGAGACGGCCACAGGATCATCCGGCAATGCGTTGACGGCGTTTTGAAACGCAACTTCTTCGGCTTTGAAAAGGGGCTCAGAATCCACGGAATAACGCGCCATTAAGAGATTTTGCCGTTGAAACTGCTCATAAGCCGTGGCTGTGCCGTTGCCGTAAAAGCCATCCAAAGTGCTGTTGTAAAGCCCTTCATTTTTCAGCGCCTGCTGAAGATCTGTGACTGTACGGCGCTTAACATTACCCCGAATGGTGGGCAGAGCCCCAAAGGTGGGAGAAGGACTTATGGCATTTTGTGGAGTGGCAGCACCGGCTACAGAGGTTGATACCGCCCTGGCAGGTACCTGGTCATAAGTCTGGGGAATTGGTTTGGGTGAATCAGTTACAGTTTTGGGTTCGGGCAGGGAAATGAGTGGCTTTTTAAGGCCGGTTTCAAAGGTGCCCAGCTTATGCAAACTTGCGCTGTTGACTGTTTTCACGAACGCATCTTTGAAGCCCATTTGCTGAATTTCCGGTAATTTCTTTTTCGCGTCCTCCACTGAATTAAAAGGGGCTCCAAAAATCTTGATTTCATTACCCTCCATCAATCCATAGAGGTCCCCGACAGCGCCATAACGAGGCCAGGATATGGGATTGCCGGATTTCTCTGTGCCGAGTTGTATTACAACCACCGGGCTGCCTGAAGCCAGAGACACCGGCTGGACGTAAGCATAGACAAAACCCTGGGCATGGACAAACTGCAATGCTCTTTCAGCAGAGGGTTGGTCATTGTAGCCACCGAGCATAATTCGAACCACCCCGGCTTCAGAAGGGCCGGCATGAATAAATCCGGCAGGCTGGATAGCGGAGAAATCTTCGGCCCGCGGCTCCAGGAAATTGCCAATTTGGATTACGTACCTCTCCTGAGCGAAGAGATTAGCGGTGAGCGCCCAACACAGGGCCAGGGATAAAAATCTCGGATTCATTTTATTTTTTTGAGTTGGTCTTTTATGAACGAAATTAGTCATAAATAATTACCTCTTACTTAACGATGACTTTGATTTTTTAAAGCGCTTCCTAATTTCCGGTGTGCGGTTCCTGTAAAAATGCAATATTGCGTTTGAGTCCTGAAGATTTAGTGCGTTTTACTGCGGAACGCTTGAATACCGTTTGGAACACCTCTTCAATGAGGTCAATACAGTCGCTTTGGGTTATTTCTAG
>CAYTNI010000270.1:0-4818 GCA_964439115.1 uncultured Saprospiraceae bacterium | reverse complement strand
TGGCCTGCTTTTCGTAGTAGTTGGCGTCATTTTTTCCTACAAAAGCGACGATGTTCGTAAGATTGCAATTCTTGACTACGATAAAATCCTTGGAGGAAGTATTAAGGATGAAAAGAACCTCTATTTCAAATTTGTCGAGGATGATTTGGAGACGCTTCGTACCAGACTTCTTGAACCTGCAAAAGAGGAGGATGATAAAAAATTCGATGGCATTCTCGTGTTACCTCCTATGAAGGATGTGATGACGAAACGCTACACCGCCTACTACTACGCTGAAAAGCAGCCTACTCCGGATATTGAGTCTGCCATTAAGGAACGCCTGCGTACCGCCATGCGGGATTATAAAATTCAAACTATGGCCCTCGATCCAAAGCAGCTCGAAGCTCTGGACACGCAGGTGGAGCTCGACCCTGAGCCATTGGAAGATACCGCCCAGGATGCCTCTACCCTCACCGGTACGGTCGCTGCCGGCATCGGTTTCCTCATGGGCATCATCATGTATATGGCTGTGTTTATATATGGTATGATGATTATGCGTTCTGTGATGGAAGAAAAAACTACCCGTATTGTGGAGGTCATGATATCTTCTGTAAAGCCCTTTGAACTCATGCTCGGCAAGATAATCGGAGTAGGCGCGGTAGGACTTACCCAAATCGCCGTTTGGGCTATCCTCATCCCATTAATAAGCACCATCACCACCGCTGTCATGGGTTTTGAGTCCCCCCAAATGGGGAGCGGCGATATGGCGGCGGCAAACATCAACCCGGATGATATGGAGGCCGTTATTGCCTTGGCGATTCAGGAAATTGGAAGCCTGAACTGGTGGTTTTTAATCCCCACCTTTCTCTTTTACTTCCTTGGCGGGTATTTCCTATACGCTTCCCTGTTTGCCGCTGTGGGTTCAGCCATGAGCGATGATCTTGGGGAGGGACAGTCACTGACCATTCCCATCACCATCCCTGTATTATTGGCTTTCTATATTATGATGGCTACCATTGAGGCGCCCAATTCCAGTCTGGCTGTTTGGTCTTCCATTTTCCCCTTGTTTTCGCCTATTGTCATGCCCGCCAGGCTGGCCTATTCGCCGCCTCTTTGGGAAGTGGCACTTTCCATGATCCTGCTGGCGGCCGCGGCCATATTCTTCGTCTGGCTTTCAGGCCGTATCTATCGTGTGGGGATATTGATGTACGGAAAGAAGGTTACCCTGAAAGAGTTGGGTAAATGGATGTTTTATAGGGACTAATCAGCGAGGTAACTGGATGCAAAAAGTGGTTCCTTTGCCCTCTTCTGAGCTTTTCACAAAGATTTTTCCTTTGTGGTAATCCTCAATGATTCGCTTGGCAAGGGACAAGCCGAGGCCCCATCCGCGCTTTTTGGTGGTGAAACCGGGCTCAAAAACCGTTTTGAACCGGGAAGCGGGTATGCCCTTACCTGAATCGCTAATCAGAATATTCACTACATCTGTATCAGTGAGGATTTCTGCGCGTATTTCCCCACTACCTTCCATGGCATCGAGGGCATTGCGAAGAATATTTTCAATGACCCAGTCAAACAGGGGAGGGTTGAGTTTTACCTGAATATTACCGGTATCCTCATCGGGGAAGAGAAATTTAACTCTGCGGGGAGCTCTCTTCTCCATGTAGGCTCGGCAAATGTCAAGCTCTTCAAAAATATTTACTGATTCCAATACCGGTGCGGAACCAATCTTGGAAAACCTGTCAGCTATCAACTGAAGACGATTGACATCCTTACTTAGCTCTTTGATGATTTCGACCCCTCCTGCATTTTCTGACACTATGATCTGTAGGTGTTCTAACCAGGCCATTATCGCAGAGATTGGCGTACCAAGCTGGTGTGCAGTCTCTTTGGCCATCCCAACCCATACCCGGTTTTGCTCTGCACGGCGGGCTGCACTAAAGCCGATATACCCCAAAGCTACAAATGCTGCGATGAGCGCGAACTGAATTAGTGGGAAGAACCGCAACTGCCGCAGTATGGTTGATTCCTTATAGTATAATGCGTAAGCAAAACCTAACAAAGGCTCCGCCTGGTCATCCTTGAGTTTTTGGAGTTCCTTTTCCCATACCTCTCTATCCTCAGTACCCAGATTAATCGCGTCAATAATTTGGCCATCTTCACCTACCATGATGACGGGAATAGTGGTATTTGCCTGGATAAGGGCATTGTGCAGGCTAAATTCCATACAGTTGGAACACGGCAGACATTCTGCCCGGGGCTCCTTACTGATTTCCTCCATAGCCGCCAGGTATAGATTGACTTTGCTGCGTTCCTCCTCAGCAAGCTTCCCGGTCAGATAGTTGGTATATACCAAAGAAATGCCCACTATGAGCGCTCCGGCGATACCGAGATACAATTTCCAGCGCGACTTCTGTGTATATATATCCATCCTTTAACAGCAAGCGTGTGAACTAAACGCACAAAATTGGGAAATAGTCTTTTCACTAATCAGCAGTTACCTGTGGAGAAAAAAAAATTTTCCAGGCTGCCAATGTTTGGGCAATTACTGATTGTCCTTAATTTAGCCCCACGAAAAACCAAATACGCAAAGCAGCTTCAATTTAATTACAAGATCTTTAAGTCATGAGTCTGAAACACAAACTTTTCGCTGAAGGAAACGCACTTGAACTCGACAACCTCATGAGTGTGTCTCCGTATTACAACACTGTACTTCCCCTCAACCAATGGGAGGATGATGAAGAGGAGTATGAAGAGGATGAAGACCTCGATCTGGATGATGATGATTTGGACGAGGAATGGGAAGATGAAGAATTCGATGTGGACGAAGAAGACTTCGATCTCGAAGAAGAGGAGGATATGGATTTTGACCCTTACGACGACGATGATGACGAGGAGGACGGATTTTATGATGACGAACCTGAGGATCGGGGCCATTGGGTAGAAGACCGCAATCCCTCCCCTCGCAAATCACCATACGGCGTGGCAGGAGAATTAGTATGAAAGCGATTACCTATATTTGCCAAAAAAATATGAGACTGTCTATCTTCGCTCTTTTTGCCTTCCTGCTCACCAATTGTTCTTCGGATCCGGAAACGATAAAAACGGAGTTGCTAGCCATTGACAAGGAATTTTCCAATTCCCCTAACATTTCAGATGTGGATAAGGCAAAAGTTTTTATCGCAAGAGCAGAACGCTTTGTTAAATCCTATCCTGAAGATTCCCTCGCGCCACAGTTTCTCTTTAAAGCCGCAGGGTTCTCCAAGACCATCGGTCATATAGATGAGGCCTACCGGTTGTGGGATTTATTAATTAGGCAATATCCTAAAGATTTTTGGGCAGAACCGGCCGCTTTCCTCAAAGGCTACACCGCTGAAACAGAATTGGCTGATAAGGAAAAAGCTGTAAAATACTTCCAGGAATTTGTCGAACGCTATCCTCAAAGCCAGTTCGCCGACCAGGCCAGACGGCAAATTGAACTGCTTCAGGGCAATAAAAACCCCGATGACTTAGTTAAAGAGTTCGAAGGTAACGCAGCGGAGTAAGTCCTCATGCCAAACCCTTTTATGGCTCTAACGTAACGAATATGGTAAAAAGGATAAAACCTTTTGTATTGCTAAACGCCATCTTTTTGGCGTTGAACCCTGCTTTTTCTTCAGAGGGTATCAGATTTTTTGAAGGTTCCTGGGACGATGTGGTTCAGGAGGCCAAACGGCTCGACAGAATCATTTTCGTGGATGCCTACGCTGTTTGGTGTGGCCCCTGCAAGAAAATGTCAGCGGAAGTATTCACTGACCCGAAAGTCGGGGAGTTCTACAACAAAAATTTTGTCAACCTTAAATTAGATGCCGAGAAGGGTGAAGGCCTCAAGTTTCAGGAGAAATATCCTATTTCGGCTTTCCCCACGCTCTTCTTCATCGATCCTTCCGGTGAAGTGGTTCAGCAGGTTCGCGGTGCCCAATCCGTAGAAGGCTTCCTGGAGCTCGGTAAGAAAGTGTTGGGCAGAATTGATCGCAGTTCCGACTTTGCCGCAGAATATGAAAAAGGCAATCGGGAGCCTGAATTAATTCTGAATTATGTTCGTGCCCTGAATAAAGCCGGAAAGCCAAGCCTTAAAATTGCCAATGATTATCTGCGGAGCCAAAAAGATCTGACCACTGATTTTAACCTGCGCTTTATCCTGGAAGCTGTGGTAGAATCGGACTCCCGTGGGTTTGACCTTTTGATCCAATATCGGTCTGCCATCGAGTCAATGGAATCTTCTGAGGTGGTGCGCGAACGTATTCAGCAAGCAATCGAAGCCACCGGTCGAAAAGCAATTAGTTTTCGAAACCGTGACCTACTCGAATCGTCCTTTGATGCAATGAAAAAATATTGCCCCGAAAAAGCTGCATCCTTCCGAATTACTCTGGATATGGAATATTGGGCTGCTTTGGGAGATGCAGATAAGTACCTCGCTGCATGCCAAACCTATGCCAAAAAAGAAATTGCCAGGGATGCCTCGGCATTACTTGCTTTATCTGGTGCAATCTCCTCCCAGTTTGGTCATCTTCCAAAAGCTGTAGCGGTTGCGGAAGAATTTGCTAAAAATGCGGCCGAAATTTCCGGGGATTACAAGTTTTTTCTGAAGTATGCGTCCATACTGGATCGCAATGGTAAAAGAGAAAAAGCCCTCGAAGCAGCTCAAAAAGCTCTTGAACTGGCAAAACCCCAGGGCGAGCAAGCTATACGTTATGTAGAGTATTTTATTCAGCAAATAAAAAACAAATAAGTATTATGAAGAGGATTCTTATTATAGCTGCAGCATTTGTGGCAGCTACAACGCTACAAGCACAAGGAATT
>CAYTNI010000269.1:0-4835 GCA_964439115.1 uncultured Saprospiraceae bacterium | reverse complement strand
ATAGATCACGGTACCATTCATCGTCTGACCGCTGAACCTTTATCCGACAATTTGGCTTGCGACCCCTGTTGGTGTTCAAAAGGCCAGATGTCACTCCTACGGAGCTCAAACAACGATACCGCATGCATTTTCTATTGACCTGTCACCCCTACAGGGTTCACATCTAATTATAACCCAGGCAGAACGAGATATTAATATGCAAAAACCACAAACGAAAAGCAACAAAAGCCCCAGATGGGCGATAGGTTAATAGAAAACGAACACCGCTCTCACCGCTAAAGCCCCAGAGGGGCGGCACAACCATCATACCCATGGCAAACACCTATACCCAATCATACGTCCTTATGACGTTTAAGGTAAGGCCAGGTGTCACTCCTACGGAGCTCAAACAACAACAATACCTGAAATTTATAATGCCCATCCGCCCCTCCAGAGTTTGCATCATCATGAAACACCAAAGCTTCGAAAATCCATCCTCAACCCAAATAAGATTTTAGGGCCTATTCCGGAGGGATGACGGGTTTGTAGCATCAAATGTGGGTAGAGCTGCGACCCCGGAGGAGTCGTACAATGAACCTTGTAACCCTTGCTATAAATATTGAGCCTCCTCTGGATGCAGCTCTTATGCGGTATTATTTGGGAAACCCCTGTAGGACAAACCCAATTTTCCTATTACAAAATTTTTAATACCTTGAAATCTGATTCATGAGCTGGGTATCTTTCACCGTATGATCGCTGAACCAAAGATTTTATTCTAGAATGTGGTTTACGCCCCATGTTAGCAGCCTCCCTAACCCGTGCCAATGGTCACAAAATCAAGCCTTCCCAAAGTCAAAGCAAGTATCCCCCTTCCGAATGGAAGGAGCTTATCCTACTAGTAGTTATCCATCTGAATTATTTCAGGAACGGATTGGCGTATTTTGAATCAGTGCGCAAAACCGGATCGGAGAGCGTACGCAAAAAGGCCACCAGGGCACTCTTTTGAGCTGCCGAAAAATTGAGCCGTATGGGTTCTCCGGCAGGATTGCGAAGAGCCGGTGCCAGGTTGGGATGCGCCTGCACCCCGGAATTGTAGTGCTCTACTACTTCCTCTAGAGTAGCAAACCGGCCATCGTGCATGTAAGGGGCACTTTCCGCAATGTTTCTCAGCGTGGTGGTCTTAAAAGCCCCAAGCAAATTTGGATTAGGACGGCTTTCAAATGCGCCCCTGTCCGTGGCAGAAACAGCATCCAGACCATTGTTGAGCGGCCCTCTGGGCGAATTGATGAAAGCTTCGGTGGTATGACATCCGAAGCATCCGCCACCTCCGGCATTGACGGGTTGAAAAAACAGCTGTTTGCCCTGATTTTCCTGGGGCGTAAAATTGGGAAATGGCTGTCCCGGATTGGCGACCTGCGCCCTGCCTGCATCGTACCTGCTCTGGTAACTGACGATGCTGCGCACAAATTGAGCCAAGGCGCGGGAAATGCGGTCGGCATTCACTGTGCCATCCCCAAAAGCATTGGTAAAGAGCAGCTTGTAGTAGGGTTGGCTTCGCACGCGGTCTTCCAGTTCTGTGAGGGTAAGCCCCATTTCCACAACATCCTGGATGGGCATTAGCACCTGCTGCTCCAGCGTGGCAGCCCGCTCGTCCCAGAAAAACCTGCCGTTTTGGTAATAGCGCGCAAATACCAGGCTCATGGAATGCCTTCGGGTATGACCGCCCTCAAATCCTGCACTTAACTGGAACGGGTCACTGAAACCATTGGCCTGCTGATGGCAGGAGGCGCAGGCGACGGTGCGGTTTTTGCTCAGGTTCTTGTCGTAAAACAATACGCGGCCCAAGGTCGCGCCCTCGTCGGTAATCGGATTGCCGGCAGGCGTATTATCCTGTTCGTTTACCGAGGTAGGCAAAGGTCCCCCGCTATTGACTAAAAAATGACTGGGAAGCGTAATTCCGGAATAGGAATATGGAACTTCAGGAAGCTGAAGCACCCCTTCAAAAGGATCAACGGGTTGTTCTTTTTTGCAGGAGGCCAAACCCAATGTGGCCAGGAGAAGGAACAGGGAAATACGTTGTGGCATGGTGACGACTTTTTGGATTAGGCTATGGACTTACAAGACTATGAGAATCCCAGAAGGTTTAATCTCCTCCCTCAAAAATTCTCAAACTCAAGAAAGTGCTGCAATATATCTATTCTGATATTTCGGAAACTGTCTAAATGGTATTTTCCATCAAATTTCCTTCACGGGTCCATTGTGGCCGATCAGGTGATGAAAGAGTACAGGCCAATATTGGGATAATGGTATGGCCAACCTGAACCCAAAATGACTACAGCCGGTATCCCTCAAAAATTCGAAGCCCGATTTGAATAATCTACTCCATTATAAACGCTTGCGAAGAAAAGAATATTCAATAATATCTTTTGCAGGCAACCTGGTGTCAGCAAATTGCACCAAAGTAAAAAACTATCTTCGAATGAAAATCACACTACATTTTACGGCGTTGTTGCTTTGGGTTGGTTTAAATGGACAATCTCCACATAATGATAGGATTACGGTATATTTTTTTTTATTGGAGGATTGTAAAATTTCACAAGCATACATACCGACAATTCGTCAATTACATACCCAGTTCGCCGGAGACAGCATTGTTTTTGCGGGTCTCTTCCCCAATCCCATCTCTTCGGCATCCAGTGTGACTGCGTTTCAGCAAAAATACGATTTACCTTTTTCATGCAACGCTGAAGGTACCAAGGCAGTAGCCTCTCGTTTCGGCATCGAGGTAACTCCTGAAGTAGTCGTATTTCAACATGCCGAACAAAAAATATTATACAGGGGCAGAATTGATAATCTTTTCGAGCGCGTTGGAAAAAGGCGAAAAATAGTGACCTCCCATGACTTAAGGGATGCCCTAAAAGCCATACAACAAAATTTGGACCCTCCCCGGCGGGAGACACAGGCGGTAGGATGCATTCTTCCACCCGAATGAACAGCCATAATTTCTTACCCTAAATCCAATACACTATGAGGTATTTGTTCCTTATTCTAACAGTTTTGATGTGCTATGACAATGCAGTGTTTGCCCAAACGCCTACCTGGAGTGAACACATAGCCCCGATCGTGTACAAGCACTGTACTTCTTGTCATCGGCAAGGCGAGATTGCCCCATTTTCACTTACCAATTATCAGGAAGTTACGGCATGGGGCAATATGATCAGGTATGTAACAGAAATCCGTTACATGCCGCCCTGGAAGCCAGACCCGGCATTCGGTGTTGACTATCTGAAAGAGAACTACCTTTCAGAAAATCAAATCAATACCATTCGCGAATGGGTGGAGGGTGGCATGCCGGAGGGTGACCCTGCACTCGCCCCACCGGCACCTGTTTTTCCAAGTGGTTCGCAGGTTGGCACACCTGATTTGGTGCTGTCATTTGCCCAAACGCATATTCATCCCGGGGACGGAATGGACGAATACCGCTACTTTGTTTTACCTACCGGACTTACAGAATCTCGTAATCTAGTTGCGCTGGAGATGCGTCCGGGCAATAAAGCTATTGTTCACCACGCACTTTTATGGGCGGATACTACAGGGAACTTTGCAGCCCAGGATGCTCAAACACCTGAATACGGTTTTATTGGCGGCCAATCCGGAAGTGGCCCAGGAGGTGGTGCACAGGTATTTTCCCTTGGCACCCAATTACCAGGATATGTGCCCGGAGTTCAGCCTCATGTTTACAGCCACGGCATCGCTCAACGGATACCAGCGAATGCCGACCTGGTGGTACAGGTTCACTATGCTCCCACGGCTACCAATGAACCCGACTCCTCAACCTTTAACCTTTTCTTTACGGACCAGCCTGTAAACCGATATGTACAATCAAGGATTATGGTGCCATTTTTTGGAACCTTACAAAATGGTCCCTTCATTATTCCTGCAAACCAAACCCGGGTTTTTCATGGGATCTGGCAGATTCCTCAAACCATTAGCATGTTGGGTATTGCTCCGCACATGCACCTGCTGGGTACCCATTGGGAGGTATTTGCTGTAACACCGGCAGGCGATACAATCAACCTAATCAGAATTAATGATTGGGATTTCAATTGGCAAGGTGGATTTTACTTCAAAAATCTCATCAAATTGCCCCAGGGTACACGTATTCATGCTTTTGCAGGATACGACAACACGATCAATAACCCCTTTAATCCCAATAACCCACCACAAAATGTATCCTGGGGAGAAGGCACCGCAGATGAAATGTACTATCTCCCTCTGTTGTTTGTTCCTTATCTGCCCGGTGATGAAAATCTCGATCTCGAAGAAGTGCTGACTCAAACCGATGAAGGCGGGCTCCACTTTGTAAGTACTAAATTGTACCCAGTGACTCCAAACCCTATTCAGCAGAACCAGGTCAAAATTGGCTTTACCCTGGAGCGTGGACTTCCCGTACAACTCGACGTTTATGACATCATGGGCAGGAAAACAGCCAGTTTGATAAAAACTGCCCAGGCTTATCCCGGTGAGCATATAGTCACCTGGAATACTGAAGGCTTGCAAAATGGAGTCTATGTAGTTGTTTTGGATACAGGAGGAAATACCCAGACCCAAAAAGTAATCATAAACAGATAATTACTGCACGAATTTTCAAGGTGTGACCGGTAATCATAAACGGTCGCACCTTATCATTAAGTTACCCCAAGGGGTTCTAAAAAAATGAATTGCATTAAATCATGCAATCCAAAAATTCCGGATAATCCATGGTATCTCGCAGTAATAGTTCAACCTCCAATCCTTCACCCAAAAACGCATCCATTCCAGCCAGAAGGTTGCGTCGGCTATGCCGCCCTGCGCTA
>CAYTNI010000268.1:0-4856 GCA_964439115.1 uncultured Saprospiraceae bacterium | reverse complement strand
AAAATACTACTTTAAGAAGACATGAATTGTGATAAAATTCACTTTAAGTTAACATGTACTCCGTACCTTTGCGGCCGTTAAGGTTATTAACGCAAATCTCTAACAAAAATCCATTTTATGAGAAGTATTTTACACAACGCTCTCAAGGGGATGTTCGGCATTGTCTTGATGGTAGCTGTGCTTTCGGGTGTTTCCACCCAGGCTTTCGCTCAGATCACTACTTCCTCCATGGGAGGTAAAATCACGGATCAAAACGGGGAGGCGCTTATTGGCGCTACCGTGGTGGCTGTGCACACGCCTTCCGGCACACGCTACGGCACCACTACCAACGAAGATGGCCGGTACATCCTGCCTGCCATTCGCGTAGGTGGTCCGTATGCCATTACCATCAGCTACACCGGCTACAAGGAGCAAACGAGGGATAATATCTTCGTGAGCCTTGGAACCCGTGCCTCGCTTGACGTATCGCTCGCCGAAGACGTCGTTCAGCTAGGCGTGATCAGCGTAACAGCCGATCGCAATGACATTTTCAGCGGCAACCGCACCGGTGCTGCCGTCAACGTCACTGCCGATGCCTTCAACGCTGCACCCACGCTGAGCCGTAACTTCCAGGACTTCGCCCGCCTTGTACCGCAAGCCCGCGGCAACTCCTTTGCCGGCCAGGACGACCGTCTGAACAACATCACCATTGATGGTTCTATCTTCAACAACAGCTTCGGTCTCGCAGGCCAGCCCGGCGGTCGTACAGGTACTGCTCCCATCTCCCTGGACGCCATCGAAGAAATCCAGTTCAACCTCGCTCCTTACGACGTGCGCCAGTCCGGCTTCGTGGGCGCAGGTATCAACGCTGTAACCCGCTCCGGTACCAACGAAATCTCTGGATCTGTATTTGCCAACACGCAAAACGAAGGTTTCATCGGTACAAAAGCTCGTTCTGAAACTGACAACGTATCTGTATCTGAATTCCAAAACACCCAGGCCGGCTTCCGCCTCGGTGGTCCACTCATCAAGAATAAGCTCTTCTTCTTCGTCAACGGAGAAATTGAGCGCCGTAACGAACCGTTCCTGCGCCGTGCACTCCAGCCAGGAGAAACCGCAAGCGGCTTAATCTCTAACGTAAATGCTTCGGACCTCGATGCAGTTTCTAACTTCCTTCGCGATGAATTCGGCTACGAAACCGGCCCTTACGAGGGATACAATTTTGAAAACAGCAGCGACAAGTTCCTGGTTAAATTAGACTATAACTTGTCCGATAAGCACAAAATCGCTCTTCGCTATAGCCACCTGAACTCTTCCCGGGATGTAAGTGTAAGTGGTAGTTCTTCCCTAGGTTTCGGCGGACGTAGCTCTGCCAATGCGCTGAGCTTCCAAAACTCCAACTACATTCAAAATGAGAATATACGCTCCATTATAGCGGAAGTAAACTCCGTATTTGGTAAATTCTCCAACAGGTTCTCCGCTGGTTACACCTATCAAAACGAAGACCGTGGCTCTCGTGGAGCTTTCTTCCCCCTGATCGAGATCCAACGCAACGGCCAAACCTATATTTCTGCCGGCTTCGAACCGTTTACGCCTGCTAACCAGCTCAACTACAGCACTTATCAGTTGCAGAACAACTTGTCCATGTACATGAACAAGCACACGCTTACGGCTGGTATCAATGTGGAACGCCTCGAATTCGAGAACGTGTTCTTCCCAGGTTCACAGGGTGTGTTTGTTTACAGGTCTTTGGATGATTTCTTCACGGATTTGGGCGATTACAAGGCTAATCCAAACCGCACAGAATCTCCTGTAAGCCTTCGCCGCTTCCAATACCGTTACGCTAATGGCAGCCTCGATTTGCCAATAAATGAAACACTTGGCGTACCCGAACCAGTTCAGCCTACCAAGGTTTGGTACACGGGTCTCTACCTTCAGGACGAATGGGAAGTGAAGTCTAACCTCAATGTGACATTGGGTGTTCGCGCCGATGTGCCCATCTTCGATGAAACCGGTTTTGAGAACCCCGCAGTGGCTAATATGACCTTTAAGGATCCAAATGGTGCTGACCTGAAAGTAAGCACGGCCAAACTTCCCGATGCCAGAGTGCTCTTTTCTCCACGCTTTGGTTTCAACTGGGACTTGTTCAACAATAAGAAGGTACAGCTTCGTGGTGGTACAGGTATTTTCACCGGTCGTCCCGCTTTCGTTTGGATCTCCAACCAGATTGGCAACAACGGTGTGTTGAGCGGTTTTGAACAAATTGACAACACCAACACGCGTCCGTTTACCCCAACACCAATTCAATTTATCTCCAATCCGAATGCACTTCCTTCATCTTACGAATTGGCCCTTACAGACAACAGTTTCAAATTCCCACAGGTGTGGCGCTCCAACTTCGCAGTGGATGCCAAGTTGCCATGGGGAATCGTCGGTACGGTAGAATTGATTTACAACCAGAATGTAAACGCCATCAATTATCTGAACATCAACCAAGCCGCTGCTGATCGCACCTTCGCTGGTCCGGATGATCGCCCACGTTACCCGGGTTCTGGCCTTACAGGTTCTGCATTCAACAACGCAGCTCGCCTCAACCCTGCTGTGGTTAACGCTATTTACCTGACCAACACCAACCAAGGCTATTCCTACACCGCTACCTTCCAGCTGGAGAAGCGCTTTGACAAAGGTCTCTTCGCTCGTCTTGCTTACAATTTTGGTGAGGCTAAAGATCTTATTAGCGCAGGTTCTATCGCTGCCGGTTCATGGAATGGCAACCCAACCGTTTTGGGCAATAACTATGCCGCACTCGCATACTCCAACAACGACCAGCGTCACCGTATCCTCGGCGCCCTTACCTACCGCAAAGAGTACCTCGGATTCACGGCCAGCCAGATTGGCTTGATTTTTGAATCCCGCAACATCGGCCGCTTCACTTATGTCTATAACCAGGATATGAATGGTGATGGCGTAAATGGAAACGACCTCGTGTTTGTGCCCAACAACGCTGCTGACCTTCGCTTCCTCTCCCTGACCACAGGTGGAGTTACCTTCACCCCTGAGCAGCAGGCTGCCGCTTACGATGCCTATATCAACCAGGATGCCTACCTCAGTGGCCGCCGCGGTCAGTACGGTGAGCGCAACGGCGCGCTTCTTCCTTGGATTACTACTGTTGACCTCTCCTTCGCACAGGATTTCTTCATCAAGGTGGGTGACAAGCGCAATACACTGCAACTCCGTCTGGATTGCTTCAACTTCACCAACCTGCTCAACAACGAATGGGGTGTGAGCCAGTCTGTAATCCAATCCCGCCCTCTTAGCTTTGCCGGTGTAGCTGCCGATGGTACGCCTCAATACCGCATGCAAACAGTGACAGTAGGTGGTCAGCCACAGCTTATCTCCGAAACTTTCCGCTATAACTCAAGCATCGGCGATGTATATCGCTTCCAATTGGGCTTGCGCTATACATTCAACTAATCGTTGAAAAAATTATAAACGTCTGTTAATCAGGCTGACAGAGCCGCTTCCGCCAGGAGGCGGCTCTTTTTTTTGTGGTTATGGCTAAAAAAAGCTAACTTTAAGCGTCACAAACCATTCGTCCAATGACTAAAGCATTATACCTCCTCATTTTGTGGGTTGTTTTCTTTGCTTCTATCCCTTCGATGGCGCATGCCCTTCTCTGTGCTGACAACCCGGAATGCTCTAATACCGCTACTCCAGCTTTCAACCCGGAAGATATCCTGGTGATCAATGAAATTATGTACAATAATCCCGGACTAGACGACTACGAATTCATAGAATTGTATAATTCCGGTGACCTGGTCATCCAATTGGAGGGTTATCGCTTCACACAGGGGGTGACTTTCACCTTTCCCGCCTACCTGCTACAGCCGGGAGCTTATGTAGTCGTAGCAGTTGATTTTGCCAAATTCAGACAAGCTTTTAATGTAGAAGCATTCCAGTGGAGTTCCGGCCAGGCTCTGAACAACAGTGGAGAAACCATCACCCTGGTTAAACCTGACGGAAGCTTAGTAGATATAGTAGCATACGACGACGATATGCTACCATGGCCTTCCCAGGCTGATGGATTTGGCCCTTCCCTGCAATTGTGTGAGCCTGTTTCAGAAAATAATAATGGTGCAAATTGGGCGCCATCTTCCCAACCAACAGGATTTTTTGTGAGCGGTATTCAAATTTTAGCAACTCCCGGCACCGACAATAACTGCGCACCGCCACCACCTCCGAGCTATCCCATTTACGATATTGGCGTAGTGACCACCAACAATGCCATGGGTATCCCCGACTCTATCGGGATTACCTGCCAATTACAGGGCGTGGTATATGGCAATAACCTGCGCCTCGGTGGACTACAGTTTACTCTGATAGATGAATCCAATGATGGCATCCACGTGTTCAATGGGGCCCAGGAATTTGGATATCAGGTAGAGGAAGGCAATGAGGTCATCGTACGGGGGATTATTGCACAATTTAATGGATTGACACAAATACAACCCGATACAGTTATCCTGGTTTCCCAGTCCCAACCCTTGTTTCCGGCTACGGTGGTTACCCAGCTAAACGAGGCTACGGAATCTCAGTTGGTACAAATTGAAAACCTGACACTTGTAGATCCTGCCCAATGGATAAACTCCGGTACCGGGTTTAACGTGGAAGTGACAAATGGTACCAATACTTTTCAAATGCGCATTGATGATAACGTGGATATTTTTGGTACTTCCCCACCCACAGTTCCTTTCAATTTAATTGGCATTGGCGGGCAATTTGACTCCTCAGCTCCTTTCGATGAAGGCTATCAAATCTTGCAAAGGTACTTATCAGATATCAATCTGATCAATAGCCTGAAAGAAGAAGATTTTTCC
>CAYTNI010000267.1:0-4867 GCA_964439115.1 uncultured Saprospiraceae bacterium | reverse complement strand
CCTCGCTCCCGGGATTTATCATCTTACCCTGAGAGGTGAATCAGCCGTAGGGGTTAAACCATTGATAATTGCGCGTAATTGACCAACACCATTCTTCAGCCTTCATTTTGAATGGATTGGCGTTTTCCAATTTAAGGAGAAGAATTGTCAGAAAATAAAGTTAAAAATTTTACCATTTTTTGCGACCTAAAATTTTGATTTCGGCGTTTATTTTTTGCAATTTTGTTGAAGGGAACTTCACCTAACCAAAAACAGGTCCATGAAAAGCAGAATAATAAAACGCCGTTTAGTAAAAGCAAAAAGTGCCCTTAGTCAAACCATTCAAAAAATACTGGATATCAGTAGAAAAAAGAAGTCTATCCCTTATGCACCTGATCCTGAAACCAAAGAAACCATCATAGGTGAGGAACTTTGGCTATTGAACAAGCTGGCGCGGCAGCAGGCCCACTTGGTGAAGCACTATGAAACCGTATTGGTGGATGACGGCAACACCAAAGGAAATTAGGGCAATGCCAACCTGTCGCGAAGGCGGTTTACTACGCCGGGGATGTAGGGATAGACTTCTTCCAATAATTCTTTGAGCTGATGATGCTTGGCTGATTTTCCATCCAATTGTGTCATAGAATCAGCCAGGGAATGCTCTAGAGCCTCTTTGGTGATTTGGCTTTCCTTGTACAATGCTACCGCGTTATACCAAAAAATGGTAGGCATGTAATTGGCATTTTTTCGGTAATGTATCTCCTTGTCCAGTAATTGATGCTTGCGCACTATCCGGATGATACGAGCAAATTTTTCCTGCTTGAGCAACGCTTCAAGGAATGAAGTAAAGAAAATATGCCACCTGTATTCAAATACTTCTTTGCGGTAAGCCGAAAGAAAAGATTCGGCGTAGTTTTCAGCACTCCGAAACTGGTTATTGTGGTTAAGGCACTTGAGGTACAAGGCCACAAAACCAATGCGATTGTGGAAACCAGCGGTGGTTTTCATCTCCGGGTAGGCCGAACGCATAAGCTTTAGAGCCTCCTCATACTTGTGCTGCCGCATCAGCACAGCGGCAAGATTATTGACATAAAAAATGTAATCACTGGTTTTTTCCCGAATAGACAAGTAGCCGTAATATTCGGCCTTTTCGTATTCCTGAAAACGAGTGTGCAACAAAAGGCGGTTGCCGTAGTAGTTTAGCAATAACCGGCGGGAATAATAAATTCCCCTGGAGAACAACTGGTCAATATAGTCGTACTTCTCCAGGAGTTTTTCAAAGTTCCTGTAATTGAAATAAATAAAGGTGAGCCTCACCAGTGCGAAGTAGCGGTTCAGTCCGTCTAGTTGCTCGTTATAATATACCTCAGTGAGCCATTTTTCCCAATGCAGGGATTGTGCTGAGTTCTTAGCGTACTGATTGACTATATCCTCAGTGGCCTCATGCATGCGTTCGAACACCTCCTTGCATTCGGTATAGCGGTTTTTAAATTTTTTTAAAAAATCATTGGCCAGCCGATGGTGCGCATGCCGCATCCTGATGAGCAGAAAATGGCGGTAAAACTCCACTAACTCGAAGAACTTCATAAAGTAAAAATCCGGAACCTCATATTCCCGGATGGATTTCAGCAGGGCCTTTTCCTCCTGAGGTTCAATGGAGTCAGTCATGATTTTGCGCTCCATAAGGCTTAACCAGTCAAAACGCTCGTCCACATCAATGGATGCCAGGCGTTCTTCAATCCAGCCTTTAAGGTTGGAGTACTTTCGCTTATCAATTGACGTGTTGAAAGAAGGCTCTTCCTGGATTTTTCCGCAATAGCGATGAATTTCCAACAGAATATCGCGTTTGACCTCGTCCTCAAACTGCTCCACAGAGAGCAACCAGGTGGTCTCGTGTGGTAGCATACCTGCTGCAAATTCTCCGAATTTTTGCAGTTTATTCCGCATGGATATTTGTCGTGAATGACGAAAATCAAATTGCCTTTTGTAAGGCCAAAATCCTATTTCCAGGTAAAGGTGTCAATCAATTTGATGATATCCTCTCGCACAAACTCCAAAACCGGGGCGATGGAATCCGGATTAACGGAAGATTCAAAATAAAGAGCTCCCCTCAGAAAATGCCTGGTGCTGTCCGTAAGGTAAAATTGAAACGGAGAAGCTGCCGGTCCCTCAATATTGAATGCATATCCACTAACGCCGTTCGGCAGGCGAATAGCTCTCTCCTCAATATAATTGGCCTTTTTGTTGTGCCAATCCACCATTTCAAACGCATCGGCCTTTAACTCATCAAAAGATTTTGGTTGATTTATCTGATAGTAGCTAAAGTGTATATTCCCATTAAAATCAGGGTAATATAAATTAAACCAACATGGGTGCGGAGGGGATTTTTCAAAAAAAGTAGAATCCTGAACGATTCGGGCATAGGCCGGATATTGAAAGGAGAAATTGCAGGCATCAAGAGAAAAGGCACTGTAAGTTCTGTCAGGGTATTCTATCCGGGGATAAGCCCTTGGTTTGGGATTCATCACCGGTTCGCTGCAGGCGCTCAAGGCAAGGACTAACAGGAGTGAAAAGGCGAATATTCTCATGCTTTTTCGGGATGAATGGTGAGTCGAACCTGTTCTATTCGTCGTTTACTTACTGCAACGATTTTAAAGGAAAATTGATTGTATGGAATAACGGCATCTTTTCGGGGGAATTGCCCGCAAAGTTCGAGAATAAGACCGGCAATGGAGTCGGCTTCACCTTTCACGCCACTAAACACCTCTACGGGCACCCCTACGATTCTGCACATATCGTTGAGGAGCGTTTTGCCGTCAAAAAGGTAGTTATGGTCATCAATTTTCTGATAGACCACCTCGGTTTCATCGTCGAATTCATCCTTTATATCACCGATAATCTCCTCCATGATGTCTTCAAGGGTTACCAGGCCGGAGGTACCTCCATATTCATCCACGACGATGGCCATGTGGAGGCGTTGTTGTTGAAAATCCCGAAGCAGATCATCAATTTTCTTAGATTCCGGGATATACATAACCTGGTTGCGGATAAGGCTATTCCAGGTGAAATCATCCGATTCATTGAGATGCCCCAACAGGTCTTTTACATATAGGATGCCAATGATGTTGTCGAGGTCTTCTTCATACACCGGAATGCGGGAATACCCGGACTGCCTGGCAATGTCGAGCAATTCGCGATACGACTGCGTATTTTCCGCAGCCACAATATCCATGCGCGACACCATAATTTGTTTCACGGCCACCCCACTAAACTTTACAATGGAATGGAGGATATTCAACTCTTCCCTCACGGCTCCCTGCTCGCGGCTTACGGTGAGTTCTATGGCCTCCC
The DNA here is from genome assembly GCA_964439115.1 of uncultured Saprospiraceae bacterium. Classification (GTDB taxonomy): domain Bacteria; phylum Bacteroidota; class Bacteroidia; order Chitinophagales; family Saprospiraceae; genus UBA2329. The sequence continues at coordinate 1,537 of CAYTNI010000267.1, read as the reverse complement.
CGATTTCTTCCCTGCTTGCGGCGATGCGAACCTGCTTTTCTAAGCGAAGTTCTATATAATTGGAAAACCGCGCCAATATTTTGCTCAAAGGAAAAAACAGCTGCGTAAACAACCATAACGGATGTGCCGCCCATCGGGCTAAGCGAATATTATTCCGATGCGCATACCCCTTGGGAAGTACCTCGGCAAACAACAACAGCAAAAATGCAATGCCAATTACCGAAAGGGTGAAACGCAATACACCCGGAAGGCTTGAGTCCGGAGAGGGCTCCCGCCCGAACCAGCCGGTAATATCCGATGCCCATTGCTGGAAAACGGCATCCGGAATCAGCAAATGCAACACCTGATCCAGTAGTACAATGGTGGCAATATGTGCCAAGGTATTTAGAATCAAAAGCGTAGCAAGTAATATAGCCGGCTTTTCATTCAACCTAAGTATTTTTCTTGCAACCGATGATCTTTGTTCCTGTAACAACTGAAGATCCTTTGGGGAAAGCGAGAAAAACGCCATCTCGGTGCGCGTAATCATGGCTGAACACCACAACAAGCAGACTGCACCAATAACCAGGGGACCAAACTCCCAAATTAAGGGTATCTGAACCAGTACCGACGGTTGGGCTAAAAAAGATAAGGGTATGTCAGACTCAGGTTCCAAAATCAGGCGGATTCGTTACACCATATTGCTTATCAGAAAGGGAGGCCACCATCATCCGGTGCCGAGCCCTCAGCAGCCATTCTTCCAGCAAAATCATCGTGGGAGCCCGTACCTGAAAGCTCCTTGCCTTCTCCGGAATGATGTTCATCATCGCGTTTTCCAGTTATTTTGCGAAAATAATTGGACACCACCTCTGTAGAACGATGATTAACACCTTGCTGATCCTGCCAGGTTCTGCTGGAGAGCTTTCCTTCTACATAGACCATATCACCTTTTTTAAGTACTGATTCCGCTCTTTCGGCCAATTGCCGCCAAACGACAATGTCATGCCATTCCGTACTGTCTTGCCATTTGCCTTCCTTGTCGCGGTAAGATTCATTGGTAGCTAAGGAAAACTTGGCTACGGCAACGCCGCTTTCCAGGTGTTTTACTTCGGGGTCTTTACCGAGGTGGCCGATGAGGATAACGCGATTAACCATTTTTTTTAATTTTAAATGAGGTTTAAAGAAAGTGTTTGATCATTCAAGAATGTGTCTATCAGCTTTGGAAAGGCAAAATTATTTAATTTTTCGTGTTCTACCATGAAAAGAATGGGCGATAATGAGGTAAATTGGGGCTTTGCATCAATTTCGAAAAATACAGCACAAATATGCTGATGGGTAAGGGTCTGCTTGTAGGTGCCTGATATGCTGCATATTTCCCACAGCGCGGCATCTAAACCGAGCGGCCATTGCGGATGCGATGCGAGTAAAGTTGGATCAGCCTCCATTTGGCTCAATTCCACCATAGGGAATTCATAAAGATGTTGCCAGATATCCTTACCCTCCCGCCTTTGAATACCCACTCTACCTTCTTGGCGTATGACAAAATAATGGAAAAACC
>CAYTNI010000266.1:0-4872 GCA_964439115.1 uncultured Saprospiraceae bacterium | reverse complement strand
GGCCGGACAGACCTATTTGCTGGATATCTCTAAGGGGCTTCGAGATTGTTTGGGCAACCCATTTGTATCTGGCGGGGAAGTTCGTATGGGACTACCGGAGACTGTAAATCCCGGAGACCTTATTATTAATGAAGTGCTGTTCAACCCGGTTTCCGGCGGTCGGGACTTTGTAGAATTGTACAATGTATCACGCAAAATTTTACAAATCAGAGGATTGCACATTTGGAACCTCAGTCGCCCCGGAAACAGCTTCGTGCAGATTCAGACGGATTGGGCGGTTTTCCCCGGAGAATATGTGGTACTCACGGCGGACAAGGCGGATTTGTTGGCTCGTTATCCAGATGGCAGCGCTGAGCATATTACAGCGCACCCTTTGCCGGTATTGGATGATGAGGCGGGCAACGTCACCCTGCGAAATGGCCTAATAACCATTGATTCTATGGATTACTCCGAATCCTGGCATTCACCGCTGCTGCAGCGCGTGGATGGAGTTTCTCTTGAACGCCTGGATCCTATCGCTCCTTCAGGTTTAGCCGGCAACTGGCACTCGGCAGCTCAAACTTCAGGATTTGCCACTCCGGGGTATCAGAATTCCCAGTTCCGGGAGTTGAATAGCGGGGATGAACGCATATTTTTTCTGCTTTCTGACATACTGACCCCCGATGGCGACGGAGAAAATGATGTGCTGAGCATGTTATTTCAACCAGAACAACCGGGTGCAATCCTGAGTGTGTCCTGTTACGACACCTCCGGAAGATTAGTCAAAACAATAACCCAGAACACATTGTCAGGCCAGGAGAACCTCTTGAAGTGGGATGGAAGCGATGAGTCCGGTATGTCGGTGCGAAGCGGCTTTTACCTCATCCGGGCTGCCTGGTTTTTTCCTAATGGCCATCGCGGGAAGTTTCAGGGCATTATTGTGGTAGGAAGATAAAAATCAGTATGAAAGTTTACTTTTTTTAAAAAAAGCCATAAATTTCCCGGATAAAATCAAGTCTCATGTCTAAACAAAAGAAACGTCAGGAAATCCGGGATCATCGGGCGGTTAAGCGGTTTTATACCATTGTGGGTATCTCCACGGTTGCCTTGCTCATATTGATGTACTTTATGTTCAAAAACCTTGGGTAGGGATGCCCATTATCGGGTTTGAAACTGCTTTTTTGTTGATGATCTTCAACAAGGCGGTATAAGTGTGCCCGGCGCACCATTTGAGTTGAATACATTTAATTACCTTGAAACAGTCAGCCAGGGAGGACATCTTTTTATTTTCAGTTCGCTCTCCCTGACTGACACATCTTTTTATTTGACTAATTCAGTGATTTCTGCGAGGCTGGCCGGATCTGCAAAATAGCTTACATGATCACAGGCGAGGATTTTGGCACTATCGTGTTTTCCCCATGGTAGGGTTTGCATACGAGCTACTTTCACGGCCATATCATTCGGTTCATTGTCAAAAACGGCGAGGTCGAGCCCCAGGTACATTCCACGGTCTTTTAGGGTTTGGAGGATCTTTTTAAACGCAGAGGCTTCCTCGTCAATTTTGGCCTGTATTTGGCGGGTATCACCACCAACAAGGTAATAAGGAATATCTGGTCGCTTTTTCTCAGGCGAATTCAGCTTGGCCAGGAACTCCGAGTCAGGATCCATCTCATTGAGATTGTTGAAAATACTTTGCTCTAATCGTTTTCCTAAGAAGGCGGCTACTCCCAGATACGGTTTGAACAGGGCAACGCCATTGATGCCGGCTACAAGCCAGCCGGTCACCTTCCGTCGGAAATCGGAGAGTTCAGAGCCGCCGTTGGGTGTACCACACTGAATGAGTTTTTTTACGAATCTGTCGCCCTCCAGGTGTTCTATCATGTACCGGGATACAAGCCCGCCCATCGAATGACACAGAATGGTGAGCCGCCTCGAGTCGCCAATTCCGCAATCCTCAAGCATGGATTTTAACTTTTTGGCGGTGGCCTCGATACCGGAGTTCAGATTTTCGTAATCAAAGGTCAAAATACCGCTGTAGGGCTTCCGCAATTCATCATTTTCAAAAACGACCTTCACCATTTCGGTGGTATCGCCGATGATGCCGTGCATGAGCAGGAGAACCTCCCCTCCCTGGATGGATTCAGCAATCTCCCGGGCTTTATCCTTGGTGCGCTCAGAGCCGTAATGGGCTATTTCCTCCATCTGGCCTTCAGCGCCCCGGCGATGAAGTGATAACTTATCGTACTCTTTTACCCCGGTGAATCTACTCCAGACCACCTTCTGGAAAAAGAGTTTAATAGAACCGCCAAGGCTTCTTTCCACGGCATCGCCCTCCTTTTCAAGCACAACAGATGTTTCCTCGGGCAATTGTTCGATGTGAATTACCCCATCCTTGTCGCAATAGCCAATGGGATAATACAAATCGGTGTTTTCATCATAAGCATAAGGTAAAATGGTTTCCAACGCAGCGTTACCTGAGGTAAAGGAATGCTTTGTTTTGATTTTCAATGTTTTACCTTCATCTAATTTCAAGTGCATTCCCGGCTCTTTTGCCTTTAACTCCAGCACTTGTACGGTATTGTTGGCAGCGCCGCTGATACCTGCCGGGAAAGGCTGGTCGAGGGTCAGAGCACTGCCGAATAAACCTGCCGGCGGAGAAATGGTGTTGAGAGAGGCTACAGACTTGCTGCGTTTTGCTTCTGCCACTAATTCAGCGATATCATCGCCGGTGGCGGCGAAGGCTGTAGCGGAAAAGCCGTCGGGAGCCTCTAATTCGAAGGCCCCGAAATCCACCGGAACACCGGGTTCCAGTTCCTTGCTTTTGTTCGGACCGATAATGCGCAATCGCGTGGTGAACACGCACCAGTCGGGGCGGTCCGGAGCATCATCCCGGGTGCGATCCATGTCCATGTCCTTATCTTTAACTTCATTTCCGTCCATACTTTTTGTGGAGCGATACTTAACTTCTGGCGCATCGTCCAAACTAAGGGGGCTTTGGGCATAGATGTCCAGGTTTAGGGGTTCATTGGAAACCATCAATTTTATCACACTGGTAATCTCATTGACGTTATAGTACCGGTAATCTTTGTGAATGGACATTAAAAGCGCTTTGAAATCTTTTCCGTCCTTGTCAAAGTACCGAAGAAAAACCGGCTCGCCTCCTTTGGTCAGGTGGCCGGCATCCGGGCGGATAAGGTTGGACGTGATGCCATAACGGCTGTCGAGATATAAGGCGCCGACATAACAGGAGTTTATTTTTGAATCGGGATGGATGGCCACACTGAGTCTGAAAGCCGGCGCATAATTGTTTCTGTAACTGAATGTCGTTACTTCTGGAAGTACACCGTCGGGATTGACCCATTCAACATCAAAGTAATCAGGATCGTCCCAGTTGTAGGGCTGATTTTCGATTCGCTCCAGGCGAAATACAAAATCCCCGGAGGTGAATTTGGTTTGCGACTGTTTTAACTCACAAGCGACCAGCCACTTGCCCATAAAATCTACATTACTCAGGAATGAGGTGATATGGGAATTCCTTTTGAACAGGGGTACGGTGCTTCCCGTGCGCACCAGCACAAACTCATTGGCATCGCTGATGCGTATCTGATAGGGGGCCTCTTTATGGTTTTCTTCAAAATGAATTTGTACGTATGGAAATTTGCTGCCGCTCCCATATACGGATTGCAGGCTTTCCTCCCCGCGGGATTTGGCTTGTTTTTCGAATTCCCGAACTGCTTCCGAGAGGCATACTTGCACACTGGGTACGGAAAATTTACTGATTTGCCCCTGATAAGTTTTGGTTTTGTCCAATTCGCTTAATGCGGAAGCCTCCAGAATGGAATAATTCGACTCCACCTTTTGAATGCTAAATTCCTTATCCGTGCCATGCACTTTTACTTTCGAAGGATTACCGGGGGTGGACAGCAGCCCATCCATTTGTCCGCCAAACAGCTTCCAACTTTTTAACATACCATCGTAGCGAATGTCAAACGTCGGGCGGTAAGGCACCACATCTCCACCCAGAAAAGGCCTGTCGAGGTCTTTATCGTGCGCGGCAAAATCCACCGGAGTTTGCTTTGGATTGCGGTTGCGCACCGAAATGCGGGTGGTTTGCATCAGGTCGCGATAAGTTCGGGAAGAGCCTCCTTTGCGGAGCACTTCGAGCAGTTGGGAGGTAAAAAGTCCCCCATCTGATGCGGTTTCCTGTGCGGTTTGGTTGTCCATGGAAGCGGCGAGCTGAACATATCTGGCAACGCTGATTTTCACCCCGCCATCAGGTTGCAACTGGTAAAATCCCTCCTGATAACCGAGATAGTCTTTCAGCGGAATTTGTCTGTTGGAATCGGCTGCATGGCGATATCGAATACCCGTATCGCCTTCGATGGCGCGGGTATTGTTGCCGGCAAAGCAGCAGTCCATGATGACGATACAGTGCACATTTTTGTCTTTCAGGGTATCCCATAGCAAAAAAGCGAGTTCTTTGTCAATGAGGTCGCGTGCGGAAGTGCGACTGTCCAGGCAAACGAGGGTCTCATTTTGAAGTTTGGATTTGCTTCCCCTAAACTCCTCGGGAGCCTGGATGGTAGAGCCGTGGCCGCTATAGTAGAAAAGACAGATGTCGCCATCTTGGGCTTGCTTGAGGTGCTCAAAAGCCGTGCTGCTCACCTTTTCGAAGGTAGGCGAATGGACTTCCGAGTTAGAAAAATCGGGAAACTTACCGGCGTGCCGGTCTAAAGACAAGGTATCATCAGCGCCGTAGCCCAGCAAATACAGGGGTTTATAGTGGAGTGGCGCATCGGGTTGCTGCTGGCAGATATCCCGTAGGAAGCGATCCATGGCCAAAGCGTCCCGGACGCAGCCACGGAGGGGGTTGTACGGGTCATTGGTAATGCC
>CAYTNI010000265.1:0-4879 GCA_964439115.1 uncultured Saprospiraceae bacterium | reverse complement strand
GCCGTGCGCACAGCATTGCGGCTCAGGGTGGTATAAACGCGGCTAAAAATTACCGAAATGATGGAGATAGCGTTTACCGCCTGTTCTATGATACCATAAAGGGGGGGGATTACCGCGCCAGGGAGGCCAACGTGCATCGCCTCGCCGAAGTATCCACCAGCATCATTGATCAATGCGTAGCCCAGGGTGTGCCTTTCGCCCGTGAATACGGCGGTCTCCTTGATACCCGTTCCTTTGGTGGTACACAGGTTCAGCGTACTTTTTATGCGAAAGGTCAGACCGGCCAGCAACTGCTTATTGGAGCCTATCAGGCTTTGTCTCGTCAGATTAGCCTGGGTAAAGTCAAGATGTACAATCGCCACGAGATGCTCGACGTGGTTGTTGTGGACGGTAAGGCCCGCGGCATCATTGCCCGTAATTTGGTGACCGGTAAGTTGGAGCGATTCGGCGCTCATGCCGTGGTATTGGCCACAGGCGGCTATGGAAACGTATTCTACCTCTCTACCAACGCCATGAATTGCAATGTGACTGCCGCCTGGCGTGCCGTCAGACGCGGCGCATTGATGGCCAACCCTTGTTTTACGCAGATTCACCCCACCTGTATCCCCGTTTCAGGCGACTATCAGTCCAAACTCACGTTGATGTCTGAAAGTTTGCGCAATGACGGACGGGTTTGGGTTCCAAAAAGTCTGGAGGATGCCAAGGCCATTCGCGAAGGTCGAAAGACAGGCAACGATATACCTGAAGCAGAACGGGACTACTTCCTGGAACGCCGCTACCCGGCTTTTGGAAACTTAGTTCCCCGCGACGTCGCTTCCAGGGCCTCCAAGCTGATGTGTGATGCCGGGCACGGTGTCGCTCCTACCGGTCTCGCGGTATTTATGGATTTTTCCGCTGCCATCGAGCGATACGGTAAATCCAGGGCGAGTTCGCTGGGCATGCAGAACCCGGATAAAAAGACCATCACCGAACTTGGCGAGAAGGTTATTGACGAAAAGTACGACAATCTTTTCGCCATGTATGAAAAAATTACGGGCGAAAACGCCAAAAAGATGCCGATGAAGATCTACCCTGCAGTGCACTATACCATGGGTGGATTGTGGGTGGACTACAACCTCGAAACCAATATTCCGGGGCTTTTCGCCACAGGAGAATGTAACTTTAGTGAACACGGCGCTAACCGTTTGGGCGCTTCCGCTTTGATGCAGGGACTTGCCGACGGTTATTTCGTGCTGCCTTATACCATAGGCACTTTTCTTTCTAATGAGATTAAAACACCACCAATAGATACCAACCTGCCGGAATTCGCTGCGGCTGAAAGTGAAACCAGAGCGCGGCTCCTGGGATTTCTGGCCGTCAACGGAAAGCAGTCCGTGGAAAGTTTCCACCGCCGCCTCGGCCGCATCATCTGGGAGTATTGCGGTATGGCGCGTAGCGCGGAAGGCCTGACCAAAGCCCGCAAAATGGTGCAGGAGCTGTACGCAGAATTCCAAAGCGACGTGTTCGTTCCCGGAAGTATGGATGAATACAACCCGGAGCTGGAAAAGGCATCCCGTGTGGCAGACTTCATGGAACTTGGGGAACTTATGATTGTGGATGCCCTCAATCGCAACGAATCCTGCGGTGGCCATTTCAGGGTAGAATATCAAACAGAAGATGGTGAGGCCCTTCGCAATGATGACGAATACGCTTACGTGGCCGCATGGGCATATCGCGGTATGGGGCATGAACCTGAACTGCATCGCGAAGATTTGACCTTCGAAGTAGTCAAACCGACATCCAGAAGCTATAAATAATTGAAAAAATCGCTCGATCATGAAGATCACACTCAAAGTCTGGAGACAAAAAGACCGTGCAGATAAAGGTCGCTTTGAAACCTACATCGTAAATAACGTCACCGAGCACATGTCCTTCCTGGAAATGTTCGACGTGCTCAATGAGGATTTGATTCAAAAAAAGGAAACTCCCATTGCTTTTGAACACGATTGCCGGGAAGGTATCTGCGGTACTTGCAGTATGGTTATTAATGGTCGTCCTCATGGCCCCATGCAAGGCACCACCACCTGTCAATTGCACATGCGGCATTTCAAAGATGGTGATACCATTGTGGTTGAGCCTTTCCGTGCCCGCGCCTTTCCGGTTATCAAGGATTTGGTAGTGGATCGCTCTGCTTTTGACCGAATTATCCAATCCGGCGGTTTTGTATCCGTGAATACCGGCCAGGCACAAGACGCCAACTCCATTCCAGTGCCAAAGGATGTGGCTGAGGCGGCCTTTAGCGCGGCAGCCTGCATCGGTTGTGGCGCCTGCGTGGCAGCATGTCCCAACGCATCGGCCATGCTATTTGTCTCCGCCAAAGCGGCCCATTTGAACTTTTTGCCCCAGGGGATGGTAGAATCCAAGCGCCGCGTTCAGTCTATGGTTAAGCAAATGGACCAGGAAGGTTTCGGCAACTGCTCCAATGTCACAGCGTGCGAAGCCGAGTGTCCCAAAGAAATCTCCGTGACCAATATCGCTAAACTCAACCGGGATTTTTATTCCTCAGCTTTGGGTTCTGAAACAATAGTGTAAATCAGTCTGTAAAATATACACTGTATTAATAAAAAGCCAGGCCGGATTGTTCCGGTCTGGCTTTTTTGTTTGAATTACCCCCCAAAGGCACTACAGGTTCCAGTCAAGCCGGAAGGTCAGGTTGCGGGGAGACTCCATCAGTCCTGGCCGGATATAGTAATCTTCGTTGAAGATATTGTTCAACAGCAGAGAAATCTTCACACCATCTGAAAGGTGGTAGGCGGCTCTGAGATTGTTGACAAGATAACCGTTGTCGTCTTGTTCGCGGAATGGCCCCAGCCCTTTTACGATGCCCAGGAAAATAAAATCTATGGCCTCGATATGACTTGCGTAGAATGTCTCTAGCCCGACATTGAACTTTTTGATTTCCGCTTCAAGGTCAAATTTAAACGTGTGGCGTGAGCGGTATTTGAGGATATTTTCCTGTTTGAAAGAGGTGTTGTTGTAATTGAGTTGCGCCTGGGTTGCGGTTTGCCCTGGTTCAATGGGTCGCGGGTCCCAATCCAGGAATCTGGGATCAATCCAGGTATATCCGGTGAGCAGATTCATCGGGACTCCCAGGAAGCGTCCTCTTCCGGCGATAGTAAATTCCATACCTGATATATCGGTATCCCCGATATTGATGGAGCTGAACCCAAACCCGACCAGGTTGAATTCAAGCATGTTCTGAAATCTGGAGTAAAATGCCGCCACATCGAGAAACCCTTCAAATTCATTGATTTTAAAGCCACTCTTGATGCCCAGTTCGGTACTCCAGCCTGTTTCTGACCCTGCATTGGGATTGGGAAGGATGGGGAATCCAACGTTGGTATAGATGTAGCGCTCGGCGATGGTAGGGTAGCGGTACCCTTGCCCCCATGAAGCTCTCAGGAATGTATTGGAGAAAGCCTGGTAATTTAATCCCGCCCTAAATACCGGCTTGGCTTCAGTTTCCCGGGAAGGTGCAACTACGCCAAGGGCATAACTGAAACCTGGGTTATCCAAAAGATTGTTTTCATATCTAAAGCCCAGCGATGCGTTGAGCCGGTCTCCAAACTTTTTATCGAGTTGCACATAGCCTGCGTAGTTGCGGGAATAAAAGGTAGTATCGCCGTAAAGCTCGGCAAATACCTGATTCCAGGTACCTACCACACCGGCGGTCAACACCAATTGTGATTGCGTGAAGCGTCTTTGGAATTGGTATTCACTGTAAATGACCTGGGAAGAATTGGACTGGTCACCTCCATTTCGAAGGAAGTTGTTGTTGTCCACAGCAAAAAAGCGACCCAGGAAACGGTGCCGGTTACCACTTTTATCGAAATAGGTCAGAAAAGGATCGACATTGTATCGAAAGCGGTTTCGGTTGCCGATGGTGGTCGTATCACCTTCAAAACGCTTGTCCAGATCCTGCCAATAGAAAAAGGAACCGCTGTTGCCTTTGTTGAAATTGCCATACACGCCGGCGGTGAGGCGATCAGAGAAGCGATATCGGGTAGCAAAATTCAAACGACCGTATTCGTTATAGGTGTCCTTGTTAAAACTTTGTTCGTTTTGATAAAACCCGCCGAGCACCAGGTCAAACTTCTGGAACTTTTGCCGGTGATACAGATTGGCACCGTAGGTGAAAGGGGAGGGGAGGCTGTCATTGTTGCCCCACCATTGGAGACTTTTGTCCTTTGGAGAGAAGGTGGTAGTAGCCCAAAGCGCACCACCCGTTTCCGGTTCCGATCGGGCAAAAGCGGTTCTTACGTTGATGATCCCGTTCAACGCCGAAGAGCCGTAAAGCGCGGATGCCGCACCTTTCAACACTTCCACCTGCGCAATATTTTCAACGGGTACATCGTTCCAATTAGGATATCCCGCGTCTGCCTGCATGATGGGTATATCGTCCACCAGCAATAATACGCGGCTGCCGGCGCCCTGAGAAAACCCTGAACCTCCCCGGATATTGGCCTGACCATCAATAATGGTTACCCCCGGAATTTTTTCCAGTGCATCGTCTAGCGATACCTTCCCTGTGTTATTCATCAGACTGGGCCGAAGCACCTCAAGTGAAACTGTCTCTTCACTCAATGGCCTGGCGAACTTACCACTGGTCACCGTAGCTGTTTTCAGAATGGAGGTTTCTAGATCCAGCTCTGCATCGCGTACCAGTGTTTCCCCTGCAACCAAAGTGACTGATAACTCCAGTTTTTGGTAACCCACATACGAAAAGGTGACCTTGTAGGTTCCTGCAGGCACGGCAATCTGGTAGGAGCCATCAAATTCTGAAACCACACCGGAACCGCCGACACTCACGTTCGCACCAATGAGGTGCTCAGCGCTTACC
>CAYTNI010000264.1:332-4900 GCA_964439115.1 uncultured Saprospiraceae bacterium | reverse complement strand
TTTCAAATAAGCATACAACAACACCAGCTCCTCCCGCTTGTTGAAATAAGGAGATGCTACAAAGTCGCGAAAAGCCAGCAACTCGGAGGCGGTGAAGGTTTTTAGCAGTTCAATCAGCTTGCTCTGTTCCAATGCTTATCTTTTTTACCAAGAAGGAATATTCATACATTTTTTTTGGGCGTCCACGAGGAACGCCCCATCCCTCAGATTTTTTGTAATTCTTCACACAAAATCAGAATAATTACTCCGTAAAATTATGATACTTTTTATTATATTATGCTATTTTTCAATTATTTATCATCATTTTTTTAATAATTTTTATGATAACACCTCAAAAAACGAGCTTGTACCACCCCTCCTCAGCCGGTACTTTTGCATCATCAAGCAATAGCAACGAGTATGCGTAATTCAAATGGGTATTTTGGCGTATGGTGTGCAATTTGGCTATACCTGAGCGCCGGTGCCGCTTATGGCCAGTATTCCGTCATGCCGGGAGATGCCAACCGCAACGGCCGGGTGGACCACTACGATGTGCTGCATGTCGGTTACGCTTATGGGAGCGTGGGCCCTTCCCGACTGTCGCCCAACGGCTCCCCCACCAGCCAGGCCATACCGCAACTTTGGCCCCTCTCCTTTCCCGATGGCATCAATTACGCTTACGCGGATTGCAATGGCAACGGCGTCATTGACTGGCAGGACTTCCTGAATATTTACCAGAACTACCATTTCGAGCAGGATTCCGTTGTCGAACTGAGCTTTCCCCAACCCATTCCCGGACTAGACCCTCAACTGTCGTTTACTCAAAACACCATCACTACCTTTCCCGGAGATGTGTTGGAAATTCCCATTCACTTAGCATATCCCCCTGGACAAGAAACTGACTTTCAGGGCATTGCCTTCACGCTGGAATACCAGACAGACCATATCAACGGCATTTTTACCAACTTTCAAAGCAGTTACCCTGCCGATGACGAGCAGGCCTTTGACTTTCAAAATATATCCATCTCGTCCCTCGGAGTTTTGGAAACCGCACTCACTCGATTTGGTCAAAACCCCATCGGCGGCGAGGGCGAAATTGCCACCGCCGTCATCATCATCGAAGATGACCTCATCGGACTCCTCCTCACCCCGCAGGATAGCATAGAAACTACCATTCGCATCAAAGATGTACTGTTTAAAGATGGTGACTTTTTCTCCGTTCCAGTCTTTACAGATAGCATCCGGGTGGTCATTCGGCATCCCGACGCCGTTTCCAGCCATGAGATAAGGCTCCCCGAAAAGGATATGCAGGTTTTTCCCAACCCCAGCTCCGGTGCCCTGTGGGTGAATACGCCCTTTCTGATAAGTGCACTTTCCGTTTGGGATGTTGCCGGTCGTTGTGTCCATCAGGAAACCGTCGCGCCAGGCACCCCCCACCTCCTGGAACTCGGCCATCTGCCGGCAGGAGTATTCACTTTGAAGGGCCATTCCGCAGTGGGCCATATCCAAAAACGCATTCTTATTGTTCATTAACCATAACCAATTTATGATGAAAAGAAACCTATTGTGGGGATTGTTGCTACTGCTCCATTCCGCTTTGATGGCTCAGCCCACCGCACAAGTCCAGGTAAGCGGGCAAGTAACCTTTGCGACACCGGCACAACCCGTACCTTTTTATCCTGTAGAAATTTCGTTTCCTGGCCAGGACTCCAATGGAATCACCCCCATCCTGACCGAAACGGATGAAAATGGTCAATACCAGGCCTCTTTCCTGACCTATCCGGGGATTGACTTTGTCGTATCGGTGTACAACTTTTGTACCGGACAACCCAGCAGCCAGACTTTCGAAAATGTCAATGCCCCGCCCGGCACTGTGGCCAATTTTTTCAATGTGGACTTCCAAATCTGCGAGGACATACTTCCTCCCCCACCTCCCGGAGAATGCCAGGCATTTTTCATCGCACAACCCTCCGAGGAAGATTCCCTCAAAGTGGAATTTTTTGACCTCTCCTTTTCAGAAAACCCGGTTATCGCCTGGCAATGGAATTTTGGCGACGGCGCCACCGCTAACGTACAGAACCCTGTACATACCTACAACGAGGCCGGCACCTACGAGGTAACCTTGCTCATCATTGCAGATTCCTGCACTTCGGTAACCTTCTACGAAATTGTGGTCGGCGCCGGCAATTGCACCTGCAGTCTCGAATACGCTCCGGTTTGTGCAACAAGCCCACAGGGCGACACTCTGAGTTTCACCAATATTTGCTTTGCGCTCTGCGCCGGTTTCCAGCCCGATGACCTGTTCGATTGCGACGGTGATGACCCGTGTATATGCCCGGATATCTATGATCCGGTATGCGTGGCTGGTCCAAATGGCGTGGTCGTCTCCTTCAATAATGATTGTGAAGCCTTCTGCGCCGGATTTGATGCCTCAGATTTCATTTCCTGCGGGGGCGTGGATTCCATCTTTTGCCTGCCCGCCTTTTTGGCCGATATTTCCCCGGAGGATTCTCTGACCGTTGAGTTTACCGATCATTCCTTCAGCAATCAGCCGATAACCGGCTATTTGTGGAACTTTGGAGATGGAAATACTTCAACCACCCAAAATCCGCAACATACCTATGCGGAAGCCGGCGAGTACGAGGTTTCTTTAACCATTACCACCGATTCCTGTACTGCAACGCACGTGGCCATCATCGCCGTGGGTGGCACTTCCTGCGATTGTCCGGCCATTGTGGCTCCCGTATGTGTAATTGGGGCCGATAGTACTATTGTAACCTTTCCCAATTTCTGTTTTGCCCTTTGCGAAGGCTATACTTTCGATCAGATTTTCCAGTGCGATCCGACAAATCCCTGTGTGTGTCCGCCTGTGTTCGACCCGGTTTGCGTAGTGGATTCTTCGGGTTTTACCTTTGAATTTCCCAATCTGTGCATTGCCGAATGCTCGGGCTTCGGGCCTGAAGATGTGGTGAGCTGCTTTGATGATTCCTTAGGGTGCTATGCAAATTTCTATTTGGACATACTAAGCGATTCCCTCCTGGTGGTTCAGTTTACCGACAATTCCTGGTCAGCCAGCGGGGATATCACTTCCTGGAACTGGCACTTCGGTGACCCGCAAGGCTCCCAGAGTACCGTCCAAAACCCGATGTTCCAGTACGACGGGCCGGGAGTTTACGAAATTAGCCTGACCATTACCACCAGCGATTCCTGTACTTCCACGGTTTCGCAACACATCTGTATCGGTGATGGCGGCGTGATGGACAGCCTCACCTGCCAGGCGTTCTTCTTTTTCACCCAAAATGACTCCCTGAGCAGTGTGTTCCACTTTACCGACATGTCGTACGGCAACATCAATTCATGGTTGTGGACTTTCGGGGATGGCACTTCGAGTACGGAACAAAATCCGGTGCATGCCTTTGCGCAGGATGGCCCGCATTTGGTCACCCTGACCGTTAGCGGAGACAGTTGCGCCAGCACCATCACCATGCTGTTGTTTTCCGGCGATGATTACTGGTATGACGACGGACTCCACGCCCTGTTTTTGCCCATCATCAACGGACAGGAGGTATTGTTCCTCAATTTGAGCTCCCCGCAAGCCAGTAGTTTCGCTTGGGATTTTGGCGATGGAAATACCTCTTCTGATTTCTTTCCGGCCCATACCTATTCCGAAGCAGGTGTTTATACCGTTAGCCTGACCGCTTATGGAGATGGCGGGACGCCAAATGTGTTTACGGCTACCATCAACCTCAGCACGGCGGAGTTTACCGGCCGGCCCGCTGTGAACCTGCTGAGCGCCTCTGAGGATCTTAATCCCACTGTGCCGGGTTTCAAAGCCTGGCCGAACCCCGTTGCCGATGAACTGGTGGTGGAGTTTGAAGTCCGCAACGCTAGCGGAAACTGTCAGATCGGTTTGTGGAGCATGGACGGCAAGCAGCTGAAAGCAATCCGGGAAAATGCCCGCCAGGGCCTGAACCAAATCAGGATGGAGACGGGCAATTTGGCGCCGGGCATGTATTTGTTGCGCCTGCAGACGCCGGAGGGTATTCAAACCCACAAAGTGATTCGGCGCTAGATCCGAATAAGGTAAGAAGAGCAGATGGCGGGGTTTCCGTCGAAAGAGATCCCGCTATCTGCAACTTTTGAACAGCATTTAGGAGGTCGAAAAAAGCTATTTCGCCTTCTGAAGCTCGCGAGAGCGAAAATCTCGAGTCTTGTAAAGCAAATTGTCGTGAATGGATACTGAATCCAGGGATTCTGGGCGACAATTTGGTTTGCGGCTGTTAAATCGCCACCACTTTCTTCCAAAGCAAGTTGAAATTCTTCGTCATACGGGGCACTCATCCGTTTAAAAAGCAGTTAAGGAAAAATATATTGTTTCAAGTCAGCCGCATCAATCATTCCACGCAAAATGTTAGCTGCACCCCAGAGGTGATCCTATAATTTTTTTTGAGTTATACTTTCAATTTTTTAATGTGCTTTTTCACTTCACGCTCAACTTGGTCAAAGTCGGGCAGATCTTTTATTTGCTCACTCATGGAGCTTTTCCATCGGCCTTTATATTGGGTCAATCTTTCATTTAATTTTTTCGA
>CAYTNI010000264.1:0-316 GCA_964439115.1 uncultured Saprospiraceae bacterium | reverse complement strand
TGCATTTGGCTTCAAATTCACTCCAATAAAAATCTGCATCTATTTCATGTTTTTCCAACAAATACCAGATGTCGTAAAAATCTCTTGCTTACATTCGTTGCATCACCGAACGCATTTTTTCAACTAAAACTTCTTCTAGTTTATAACACAACAATTGGTGATCTTCCAAATCAGAATATCCAATTAAAACATCATTCATTACTGGTTCAAAAACCAGTTGTTCACTACGTGAAATATCAACTTTTGCTTTTTTGTTGTTTCCTTGTCCGCCAAGTGGACCAATGTATCTGATGTAAAAATTTATACCTCCGTCTTC
>CAYTNI010000263.1:0-4903 GCA_964439115.1 uncultured Saprospiraceae bacterium | reverse complement strand
AAATGCTCCAAAGTAAAAGGTAAAATCCCTGATGTTCTATCCAGATAGTACCCGACCATGCCGTCCAACAAACCCGGATTGGTGTCTTGGAGTACAGGCGCAATTACCGGGGGACCTCCAGAAAAAAAGTAAAAAGTAGCTTCCTCCGCGGTATTGAGCAGGCGGTATTTGGCCACAGCTTCAAACTGGTATTTTGAACTTATCTTAGACACCGTATGAAATACATAGTGAAGCCCACCATCACCATCCTGGTAAAGACCATCAATTTTACCCTGTATGGTCCAGTTGTCGGTTTGATAAGAGATTTCCTTTGGGGGGAGCGGCGTCCAATCTTTTATTAGTTCAAACATCGCCCCGAACATAGTTTTTATATCATTATAAGCATCTTTAAACACATCTTCTCCAAATTGCCCCAGGGGTATCATGCCCCTGAGCTTCAATTCCTCCTTCACCTTTTGCTCAAAATCCGTCGGACCTACTGCCTGAAGTATGGCCTGAATATCTTCCTTATCTAATTGTTGGAGTTTTTTCAGAATTTCATCCTTTACTATCCATTTTTCGAGGTTATCGCGCTCAAAAATTTTATCCGTATTGAATGACTTTTCCTCCGTTTTCAGGTAAATTTTCAATACCTTCTCGTAATAGTACTTAACCGGGTCTTTGAAGTAATTGATCATGTCGTCCAGGTCAATGACCACATGTTCTTTTACGTCTTTTTCCTCTTTTTCCTCTTTTTCCGGGTCGGAAGCCTTTTTCAGCCAGGGGCGGTCGGCTTCAGTGGGCGGTGCAACGCCGTAGCGCACCAATCCCTTATCCTTGTTATACCGCGCGTCAAGGGCATACAGGGGGTGGGCCACTACCAGCTTTTCAGGACTTTCTACCGCTACCTGGGCGGCCATGCTGTGCAGCAACATGTCAATAAAGTCGCTATACGGATTTGGCGAATTATCGTGGAGTTGATGGCTCTGGTAGCTGAAATAGCACTTTTGCTCAGCCGACAACAGCACGTTCAGCAGCAGGTGTTTGTCCAAATCCGGCACCTGCACCTGCTCCTCTCCAAGCAGGTCGAAGCCCGGCCGGTAGCCTCTGCGCGGAAAATCCTCGCTGTTCAACCCCAGGAAAGCATATATTTTCGCGGAAGCGCTCAGGGTATAATGGGGAGAGATGAAGCGCACGCCGCCATACCCGAGCTGGCTGCCCGCCTCCATGCCTTCCAGCCGCGACCGCAGGTAGTGCCGCATCACGAGGTAAGGCACCTGGTAATCTTTCAACAATTCCAGCTCCGAAAGTTGCACGATATCGGAGAGAATGCGGGTAATGCCGGCATCTTCCTGCGACTCCGGACTCAGCAGTTTATCCAGCGTCTCCTCCTGGAGGAATTTCACCCATTCCATGAGGCTGCGCGGCTCCTTGCGCGCGGTCAACCAGTGGTGAAGCTTTTCGGAGAAAAGGTGGAGCCTGAGCAGCTCGTTCATCTGCCTGCTGTCTTCGTAATCGGGTATGGTATAAAACTCGTCTTCCCCTTGGGTCATCCGGTGTGCTTCCGGCGACATGCAAAAACCATAAATCAGGCGTTTTAGGCCGTACTGCCAGCTTACCAGTTCGGCGGGTTGGCCCTCTCTCTCATACCCCTTGAGGATGTTGGCCTTTTCCAGCGCCTCCCGGATCATACCAAGATCGGTGATGCCGAAGCGGCTGCTGATGTGCGAAAAGCGAAGGAGGTCGAGTACTTCCCCGGTATCGGAGAAGGCATCATCCAATTGCAGGAGGGCGATGAGCGCTTCCCGGGGCGAGGCTTCAGGATCCTCGGAGGTATCGAAAATGGTGTAGGGCACCGGAAATTTTTCATGCTTAAAACAGGTGCTGATGGCGGTGGCGTAGCGCGTCACGTCGGGCAAAATGACGCATATATCGCGTGGTCTGAGCGAGTCATCGGCCGCGAGTTGCTGTACGATGTAGTGATAGAGCGCTTCCGTTTCGCGGAAGGTACCGTAATGGGCCGACACGGTGAGGCTGTCGTCATCGGCGGATATCGGGTAGTTTTCGGTGGCTCCAGTGCGGAGTTCACGCTGCAATTTCTGCAGGAGCTTGTCCGTTTGAGCAGTAGGTTCGTCGTCGAGAGAAAAGGGGGTCACTCCTGTAAATACGCCGGCTTGTTTGCGCTGAAAATCGCCCAAAGACACCAAGAGGGGATGCGTGGTATGGGGGATGTGCAA
This sequence comes from uncultured Saprospiraceae bacterium, assembly GCA_964439115.1. Classification (GTDB taxonomy): domain Bacteria; phylum Bacteroidota; class Bacteroidia; order Chitinophagales; family Saprospiraceae; genus UBA2329. Next base: position 2,687 of record CAYTNI010000263.1, on the reverse strand, counting down.
CTGAAAGATGCTGATGCGGATATGTTCGGCGAGTGCCTGCAGCAGATCGGTTTGTGCCGGCGTCCACCACTGGGTGCCAAAAAAATACACGTAGGGCACTTTTTTGCGGAGCAGTTCGAGCTTGTCGGAGTTTTTCAGCGCCTTGTGGATGCGCTGAAAAACCGCATTCCGGTCGGGGATTTTGTCGCCTGCCTGTTCCTTCACGTTTTTCCACACTAAGCGCTGCCAGCCGATACCGGATTTGTCGGAGTTCGCATCGCCTTCGAGGATATCGGGATCCAGCAACTGGTAGCGGACAAAAAGCTCAGCCAATTTTTCGGCGAGGCCGAACCGCTTCAGGGCATCCCCCTCGGCGTATTCCTTTACTGCCTTGGCATCTTTGTCGTTTTCAAAACTATCGGAAGCGAGGACACCGTCAATGATCCAGGCCAATTGTTCCTGGCGCATCATTTCTGCTTTGGTGGGGCCGGCTTCCAGCACGTTGTGGATCATATCCCAGAAGCCGTCTAAGGTTTTGGCGTGCAGGTGCGCGACGATGCCGTTGGCGTTGGCCACAAATTCGCGCAGCCACTGCTGTGACGCGTGGTGGTCGGCAACCACAAAATGGGGGGCAAACACATCCTCACATTCCTCCATGGTGGCGGCGAGGGCGGTGGCGAGGTTGGGGTAATTATCAGATTGGAATATGCGGATCATGCTACCGGTTTTCTATAGGTTTATGGAAAGGCGGCCCTGGATGCCGGAGATTCGGTCAATTCGGTTCTGGATGGTCTTTTCCAGCACTTCGGGTGTACTTTGCAGCACCACTTTTCCGCCGACGGTATCTTCCTCGGTTTTGTCTTTCCAGCGGGTGATGGCGGTGTAGAGCAGTTCGGCGGTGAGCAGGCGTTGTTCCTCCAATTTGGGCAACACGATGAGGATATCGTTGAATTCCGAGCCCTGGCTCTTGTGTATGGTCATGGCATATACGGTGGTACGGTCGGACAGCACGGCGGGCTGGATGGCCTTAAACCCCTGAAATTTGCCGTCTTTCCAATAGGCGCCAATTTCGGAAGGGTCGGTAGAGGGGAAGCAGACCATCAGGGGGCCGTCATCAGACAGTTTACGCACAATGCCCACATCGCCATTGAAGAGGTTCAGCTCCTTGTCGTTTTTGGTCACCATGATGGGCTGATGTTCGTAGAAGGCATTTTGGGTATTGAGTTTGACCTTATAGGGTTCCTCACGGAGTTTTCTTTTCAGGATGGTTTCCACGGCGGCATTGAGGGCATCCACGCCCTGGTCGGAGCTGTTTACGGCGCAGAGGATGCGCACTTTATTGAACTTGTCAATGGCAGTTTTGATATCGGGTTCCAGGATGTATGGAATGAATTTATGGCAAAAGTTTTTCAGGGTAGCATCGCTGTAGGTCTTGTCCCATTCAAGAACTGCCGGTTCCGTGCCGATCTGGGTTACCACATCGGCTTCACTATGGATTACTTGTTGCACCACTTTTCCGATGTGGGAGTCTAAGGGGAAGCGGTAGTTTTGCGTCAGTCGGCTCAGGATGCCGGGTGTTGCGTCCGCGGGGAGGGTATTTCCCCATGATTTGAAAAGCTCGGCGCAGTAGCTGAAAGCCGTCGAAGGGGATTGTGCGGGCGGGGTACTGTCGAGGGCTTTGCAGAGGTCGCCGAAGATGGTGCCGGCATCAATGGAGGGGAGTTGGTCGGCATCGCCGAGGAGGATCAGGCGGGTATCGTCGGAGAGGGCATCCAGCAATTTGGCGAAGAGGGGTGTGCCGATCATGGAACATTCATCTACGATGACGACCTTGTATTTCAGGGGCTTATCCTTACCGGCTTTAAAGAAATTGCTGTTTAGCCCTTTCGGGCCGAGCAGTCGGTGGATGGTGGAGGGGGCGTGGTCATTTTCTGAGAGGAGGTCTTCGAGTTTTTCGCGCATTTTGCCGGATGCTTTTCCGGTGAAGGCGGCGAAGGCGAAGGTGAGGTGGGGGTCGAGGATGCGCATCATCTTCACGATGCGTTGGATGAGGGTAGTTTTGCCGGTGCCGGGCCCTCCGGTGATGACGGACACCTGTCGGAGCCAGGCCTGCAGGAGGGCTTCATTGCCGTCGTTGCTTTGGGTTGGTGGCTGGGTTGCCGTTGCCTCCATGTCTTGGAGGAATTCCCTGATTTTATCCTTGTGTTGTTGCAGTTCGTTCCAGCGCGCGGATAATTCCTGCCTGCTTTTTTGGTGCATCGTTTCGATGCGTTCGATGATGCGCGACTCGTAGTGGAAGTAGCGATGCAGGTAGAGTTTTTCGTGGTGGAAAACGAAGGGTTTGAGTGCGCTGTCGTCCTTGCCGAGGAGGTCAGAATTTTCGGGGAAGCGGAGATTTTCCGGTTTTCCCCCGTGGTATTCGCTCCAGAAATCCTCATCCTGGAGGAGAGCATGTTTAATGGGCAGGCAGACGTGTCCTTCGGCCATGAAGCGGGACAGGGCGTAGAGGTAAGGTTTGAGGTGGTCGTCGCCCATAAAATTGGCGAGCGCGGTATGGGTGGAGAAATCCGGGTGGGAAGTAGCGTTGCTCAATGGAGGATGATTTTTGTGAGAAAGGAGAAGGTGGTCAGCGGCTGTGGAGCATACCTGTTCATCCGGCGGGGTCGGCGCGGGCGTATTGTCGCGACTTCGGCAGTCGGCCGGGATGG
>CAYTNI010000262.1:0-4913 GCA_964439115.1 uncultured Saprospiraceae bacterium | reverse complement strand
CCACAGCAGACGCTCGTTTTTCAATGTAGGGTCTTCCAGAAACACCCCGTTCGCTGCAAGCCATTCCCGTTCGGGCTTATACCACCGTGAAAAAAAATGATCCGGCTCTCGCTGAGTAAAATTCCACCACACCAGATCCTGGGTCGTGTCAATAATTGCCCCCGGACGACTCACATACGGCAAATGCCCCAAATCACGAGACGATAACAGAACACCGGCAGGTTCCATGACTGTTCTGACAATGCGCTCGAGTTCAAGTGCACTGAGGCGAGTCTCAGGCAGTGCTTTCAGTAAAACCACGATGCGCTCTGCCTGCTCTTTCAAGGTAAGAAGTCCCGGATTCTGGTCAGTATGCTCGCCGGCCCAGCGTTGGATTTCTGAATAAAGCTCTACAGCATCCGATTTAGGAGCATTAGCAGATGCGTCATATCGCCTGCGCTCAAACCAGAATCGGTACTGCCGCCGTAACTCGTCCACAGAAACCGGAGGAGAGGGTACCGTCCTGCCTGCTGCCACCTCCTCAAAATATTGCCTCACCGCCATGCCCCAGCTTTCCCCTTGTAAACCTGGCCTTTGGGCTAGTTGCTCCGAAATGGCTATTCCAAGGCCATCATCCAGGGGCTTGACTGTCAGGGAGACAAATTCCATGATGCGCACCGGATCCACAGGATTCCAAAGGAAAACAGGGGCAAGTTTCAACACCTGCATGGCCGGCCTGGCTTCTGAAGCCGACCGAAGCCCAAGTCCGGGTAATCCTTCCTCCCGAAGTGCATATTCAAGGAGCCGCCCACGGTCGGGAATTAACAAAAGCGGTTTAAAAGTTTCATTTTTCCTCAGCAGAGAAGCAATCCATCCCGCCAGATCGGTATCTCGCCTGGCTCTCAACAACAGTAGAGAGCCATCCCCTGAAATGGGATGCTTGCTGCGCAAAACTTGTGGCTCCTGGGCGATTTGACCATAATTTTGAAGTGAAATCTGCTGAAAATACCCCAAATCCGTTTGTGCATCCATTGGATTAAATCCAGGAAGCCATTGAATGGATACTCCGGTAGCGGCAAGGGCATCCCAAATTCGCTTACACCAAACGGGAAGGAGATGTTCTGGTTCAAGCACGCTTACCTCCGAAATGGGGTGCCGCCGATGAGGCAGAAGCTTCAAAATCTGCTCCACACGGTCAGCCATACCGGGAGATAATGGCTTATGGTTGCGCAATTCATGCTCCAGATGGGCCAGAACGCGAAGCCGGGGTGGTAGCCCATCTGCCTCTGAAAAATCCCAGCCTGCCAGCAGCAGTTCGTCTCTCAATTCTAACAGCGAAGCTGAAGTGGCAAAAGGGTCAGCTACCAGGGAGGCCGCGTAAAACACCTGCGGGTTTGTTGCCGCAAAAGCATTGAGCAACTGTCGGTATTGTTCAATCCGCAGATATTCATCCATCGGTTGAACGCCACCACAACCGAGCCATGCTTCCAGGTGTTGCAGGAATCCAGCCGGCCCGGTGTGATACACCCCTTGAATTGGCGCAGGTTCAAGCGGCCAGGGTTCCTCATCCAGTGCCAATCCGAAAACTATACGCATGAAAGGCGGGAATTTGGTTCACGACAAAGATAGCAATTCCCTGCCTTTTGCCGGCTTACCAAGTTGTCATTTCGTTTTCACCAGTCGAAGCGTTTGCATTTCCGGCCCCACCACCAAACGAATGTAGTAAAGCCCTGAATCAAAGCGGCTAATATCCAGCTCTATCCGTTGTTGACCAACCACAGAACCCAGGGAAACGACGTTAAGTAATTTGCCAAAACCGTCGTAAATACTGTATTCAGAAATACTTTCCAAGGTATGAGGTGTGGTAAATTCCAAGGTAACCCTATCTGTCGCCGGATTAGGATATAGTGCAGCCTGAACCATAACATTTCCAGAGGGTGCCTGTCGCAATACCGGAGGAAGGGTGGTAACCAGGATAGCATTGTCGGAGAGATCGGTACAATTATCAGTATCCACCAAATTTTCCAAGGGAATACCGGTATCTTCAGGCATTGGGCCGTACCACGATAAGCCCCAGATTCTCAAGGCTGGTTCGGTACGACCTTCCAGATTAACAATCGGGCTGAAACTGTAGTCTATCACCCTGTTTTGAAGGTCGGTAAAGACAAAGATGTAGGGAATACCTGCGGAGCCGGTATGGACAAGCGTCAGGGAGTCGGGAATGCCATCGCTGGTATTGAGGAGGAGGGTAGTTTCTCCATTAGCCGTGGCAAGCGTTCCTCCGTTCGCAGAGGCCGATTGTACCCTGATGAAATTGGATGAAAACTGGAAACATTGCGAAGCGGCAGAACCGGCGAAAATATTGTCGCCTGTCTGTAACAAATAGTCACCAGAAAAAGCTATTCCATACAGGTGATATTCGCCCGCACCTACACCTTCAAAATCGATGGCATTGCCAAAGAGGTCAGGAAGGAGCACAACTCCATTCGCATTGGTAATAAGATACTTATATTGATCAACTGAAGTCGAGCTGGTGGTTTGTACCTCTACCAGATCAGAAATGCCGTCAGTGGGGCAAAACCACAACTCTGTTTCACCACTCAAAGCAGAAAGAACGCCGCCTTGTAGTGCAGTACTGACATTAATCGTTACGAAACCGGACGAAATTTCAAGACAACTGGAGCCAAGGTCTATGTCAAATAGGTTGGAGACATTGGCATTCAACGCACCGGCATAAGAAATCCCCCAAATGCGATAGGTGCCGGCTGTAAGTTGGGACAAATCAAATAATCCGCTTTCGGAAATGGCGATAATTTCATTAAATGAATCCGTCAGCACAAAAGTGTAGGCTAATATGGAGGTAGTATTCGTCACAATCTGCAACTCGGGGTCATCCACGCCCTGACAGTATTCTACCACGGTTTCGCCTTCGGAGGTAGCAATATCCCCTCCAATTGGAGTGTCCCGGATGATGGTCAGGAAGTTGGAGGAGAGGTCGAAGCACTCATCCGAAATGGCAATTGAGGTCAGGGTATCCCCGAAATTTGCCAAAAAATTACCGGTAAAGGAAAGCCCCCAGACTCTGGTAATTCCCCTACCCGCAATATTAAAATCGAAAGAATTGTTGTTGGATAGTCCGGTAATAAGATTCTGCTCGTTGGTAAAGACCCATACAAAAGGCGTACCCGTAGCGGTTGAAGTACTGCTGAAACTTACCACATCCGGAACGCCATCTCCGATACAAATATATTGCGGTGCCACTGAGCCCATGGAACTTACCGTGCCGCCATCCACCTTGATGGTGCGTACCTCGATGAAGTTTTCAGAAAAATCAAAGCAACCGGTGGAAGCAGGCACTGCACCGAAGAGGTTATCTCCGGGGAAAAGCTGGAAAATACCGGTGTAGGACATGCCATAAATTCGAAAAACACCTTCCACAGCATTTTCAAAGTCAAAAGAAGTCTGGTTCGTGAATCCGATAAAAAAGTTGTTTTGGTCAGTGATGAGATAAATATACCCCGCATTGGACTGCCCGGAAGCACCGAAATTCACCGGGTTGGAAATACCATCACCTGCACAAACCTCAATTGAAGTACTACCGCCATTAGGGTTAAAAATTATTCCCCCCTCCGCTTCGGCACGGAAAATGCGCACGAAATTATCGGAAAGGTCAAAGCAATCACTGCTGAATAGGATTCCTAAAAGCGTATCGCCCGGAACCGCTATAAGATCGCCGGTGTACGACAAACCCCAAACCCGCAGAGAGTCCTGGCTGTATTCACTGAAATCAACCCGATTATTCTGTGAGAATCCAAGTATCTGATTCTGGGTATTTGTCACGACAAACACATAAGATTGGTACAATTCCGCGGATGTTCCGAATTGCACTTCCTGAGTCCCGGCTTCCTCGCAAATATAGAAGGTCGTTTGATTGGAGGCCTGAATAAAACCGCCCTCAGGTTCGGCATAAACCACCGAAAGGAAGTTGGCACTCAGCTGGTAACACTCAGAAGCAAGCGTAGTCTGATGAATCAGGTCGCCAGGCTGCGCCAGCAGGTTGCCCGCATATGACAAACCCACAATTCGCAGTTCTGGATACCCTGAGAGACTAAAATTGAAACTGCCGGCATCCAATATCTGCAGAATCTGCTGAGCGGTATCGGTCAGTAAATAGACATAAGGTAATACCGATTGGGAATTTGTCTGAAAAGACCAGGTCGCATTGGCCTGGCTGGTCGGACAAATGATACGACGGTCACTTCCATCATCGAAGGCCAACTCCCCGCCTCGTGGAACACCGGCTGTAAGAGGGATGGCATTGGTGGAAATGCTGTAACATGCGGTAGAAAGTGAAGCTCCAAAAAGTGCATCTCCGGGCTGGATTGTCAAAGTACCAGAATAGGCAAGACCCCAGATTCTATAATCTCCCACGGGGTAATCGTCACCAAATACTACGGCATCCGGCTGAAAAATATCCAGCACTTCGCCGTTGGCGTTGGTGGTCACTAACACGTAATTCCCTGAGGCCATACCGGTCGTGGTAAAGGCTACAGGGCCTGAATCCGACTGGTCATCCAGGCAAATGGATACGGAGGAGCTGCCATCCAGCAGGCCTATTTCACCACCGACAGCCATGCTCACCTCTACTTCGATATAATTTCTGGAGAGTCCGTAACATCCGGAAGCCATAAGCGAGTCTCCGGCAGTCCAGCCAATCGCTGCTATCAGATCACCCTCATAAGCCATGCCCCAAATGCGGTATTCTCCTACAGGATAGCGGTCCAAATCAAAGCCGAGCCCTGCTTCAACAGAGAGTATTTCATTGAGCGGAGTGGTGATGAACCAAACATAGGATGCATTTTGATTGCCGGCAGTGGTGTTAATGGCAGGAATATCGGCAATTCCGTCTCCGCCACAAACCAATAAGGTGCTGC
>CAYTNI010000261.1:0-4915 GCA_964439115.1 uncultured Saprospiraceae bacterium | reverse complement strand
GTAATCCCATGCTTTTTGCTCCGCGACTTCTTTTTCTGCAGGGCCGCAGCCGATCACCCATACCAACACAGACAAAAGCAAAAGAATACTAACTTTCTGCATGATTGCAATTTTTCGCAAAGGTACGCAACCCTAGACATCAGTTTTGTGGGGAAATACCGTACTTCGCAGGAAAATTACGCAAAAATGACCTCCACCTTTCTCATTGAGGGCGTGCGCAGCCCGATAGGTAAATTAAGCGGATCATTGTCCGCAGTTAGAACTGACGACCTTGCCGCACAGGTAATTTCTGCCTTGCTATCGCGCTGCCCGCAAATCACACCTGAGGCCATTGACGATGTCATTCTGGGTTGTGCCAACCAGGCAGGAGAAGATAATCGCAACGTGGCCCGAATGGCGCTGCTTTTGGCGGGCTTGCCGGTATCTGTACCGGGTGAGACCGTAAATCGCTTGTGTGCATCCGGACTTTCGGCAGTGGTACATGCGCACAGGGCGGTGCAAACCGGTGATGGTCATCTGTTTATTGCGGGGGGCGTTGAACACATGACAAGGAGCCCTTGGGTACTTTCCAAATCTGCCACTCCTTTTGGAAGAGATATGCAATTGTTTGATTCCAGCTTTGGCTGGCGCTTTATCAACCCGCGCATGGAGGAAATGTATGGTGTAGATAGCATGGGACAAACCGCAGAAAACCTCGCGTCCATGTACGGTATTTCAAGGCACGACCAGGACTTATTTGCCGTTACTTCCCAACAAAAAGCAGCCGCAGCTCTGACTCGCGGACGATTCGCAAAGGAAATCATTCCGATTCATGTACCAAAGGGTAGAAAAGAAACTTCCTTATTTAGTGAAGATGAATTTCTGAAACCGGAAACAACGCCGGAAGGTCTATCTAAATTAAAGGCGGCTTTCAGGGAGGGCGGTACCGTTACAGCGGGAAATGCTTCCGGGCTGAATGATGGTGCAGCAGCAGTTCTGGTTGCCTCCGATACTGCAGTGCATCGCTTGCAACTACAACCTGTGGCCCGCATTGTAGCCTCCGCAGTTAGTGGTGTGGAACCCCGAATTATGGGTATCGGTCCAGTAACAGCCTCCCAAAAGGCCCTGCAAAAAGCCAGGCTAAGCCTTGCCGATATGGATATCATTGAAATCAATGAAGCATTTGCAGCCCAGGTGCTTGCCTGTACCAGGCTTTTGGGGCTTTCGGACAACGACCCCCGGATCAACCCCAACGGAGGAGCTATTGCCCTGGGCCACCCCCTCGGTATGAGCGGCACCCGCATCACCTGGTCAGCCGCACTGGAACTTCAACAACAAAAGAAAAAATACGCCCTGGTAACCATGTGTATCGGTGTCGGGCAGGGTTACGCCATAGTTTTGGAACGCGTTTAGACCCCATTGGAACAAATATACCATAAAATGGGACGAAATGACGATGCTTGTTTCGGCGGATAGCCTATATTGACGATTGTTAAAGGCACTCAATACCCTGAGGCTTCACCAAAAAATAAACGCCATGAAAAACGTCAGATTTCTAAAGATTGCTTTAATAGCTTTCATATTCCTGCCCTTGGTTGGCTGTGAAGAAGAAGAGTTCGTAACCGGCACCATGCGCGATGAATTCGTAACCATTCCCTTCAAGGGTAATTTCCAAATTAATGCCAGTCTAAGTGGCCAAAAAGATGAGGCCATGTATTTTGAGGTCAGAGGCGAAGGACTTGCAGATGTATTCGGAGAGAGCCTTATGTTTTTCAATACCGAAATTCAGTTGAATTATGAAAATCCGGATTGGAACCAAGTCGGTGACCTCGTTTTCATCGCAGGCATGGGCGACGAGGTTATTGGTAATTTCACCGGACTTTTCCGACTTGCCTATGGCGAAGAGGTTGGCCATGGCTCAGGAAGGTTTGCTTTCACCGAAGGGACTGGAAGGTACGAGGGAATTACCGGTGGCGGAACTTACACGCTTACCATGAACGAAAATCAAATGGGCACCATGGAATGGATAGGCACGATAACCGTACGGAAGTCTATCCTGAGCAACAGTGAGCTCAATGCAGGTGTTTATTAAGCTCTGTGTAATTTTCTGAGAAAAACTGTCCTTGATTTTTTTCAAGGGCAGTTTTTTTTTAAAAAGTTTTTGCAACATTATTGCATTTGATTCTAAACCTTATTTTTGCATCATTGTTGCATATATCATCACTAAAATTCAAATCAGATGAAACGGATTTTTCCCATTTATGCCCTGTTAATGCTAATCAGCGCTGCTTTCCTGTATTCGGGTTGCAACAAGGAAGACGCGAATGAAATTACCATTTCCATCCTCAAACCGACACCAGACCAAGTGGTAGCAAATGCCGGTGCCGTGGAACTTCATGTCAAATTCGAAGCATCCGTAGAAAACCACAACGTGGCTGTGTTAATCCATAAGGACGGCGTGGCGAGTGACGTAGCCTTTGAATGGGATCTCCATGACCACGACAAGGTTCTCGAGTTGAAAGAAACCATTGACCTCTCCTCTTACCCTTCGGGTACCCGTTTCCACATGGAAGTAGAAGCTTGTAAAGACCACGACTGCGAGCAAAAGGTTTTCGAGGATATCGAATTTTCCATTCCTTAATAGATAGAGCGTAGCAAAAAAGCCGGGGCCGTGCTCCGGCTTTTTTGTTTACTCCGCCAGATACCGCTTATGGGCCGAATGATTGCCCGTTCAATAACCTTTCCCAAGGTGAAACCTCAATTTGCCACGATTTCGAAATCCAGCTCCAATCGCCTGCCGTGCTGATCTACGAGTACCAGGCGGTGCCCGCCGGGGCCTGGAGCAAGAGCCATCTGATGGTGATTGGAAGTAGTACCGAGAAATTGGTCATCGAGATGCCAGTACACCTTCGTTTGGGATTGGCGGTGTGCAATGGAGAATATGGTTTTTGAAGAATTGCCATCGAGATTAACTGGCACAATCATCCTGGTTGATTTTCTTGGATATATCCACTCCATAGGTTGATCATCTGTACCGACATTACAGTCAGCTCGTAGCGGGGGTAATGGGTTGTAATCGGCGTGTTTCTGGAGATAAAAATAAGCCTGAAGAGGTGAAAGGACGAAGCGGCTTTGAGGGTACATTTCCCCCGGCGAAGCGCAGTCTGCATGCAGCTGAAACATCCCGCTCTTATCGGTCATTATCAGGTGATGATAGGAACAGGCAGGTGCTTCGATGCCACTTCGGGGAAGCCAAACGGTATCCTTTGGGCAATGCAGCAAAGGGCGATATCTGCTTTTTGAACAAACCGGCAGGCGCATCATATCATCATAAGGCGGGGAAAACCAGACATCGGTGCGAAGTAGCTGAAAAATATCAAACAGGACGGGAGCTGCCGCGGAAACGCCCACCAGACCGGGGCGTCCTTCTCCATCGGCATTGCCCACCCAAACCCCCACGGCATAACGGGGGGTGACTCCAACTGCCCAGGCATCGCGGAAGCCAAAGCTGGTGCCGGTTTTCCAGGCAACAGGTTGACCGGAGCCCAATCGCTCCCATTGCCCCTCCCCCTCCGGCCGCTCCAGGTTGCGCATGGCATCAAAGGTAAACCAGATTGCGGATGCGCTCAGGAATGGAGCATCTTTCACGAGCTCAGGTTTCGACAACGCTAAACGCTGCGCCAGCTCCATACTGGAAGCCCGAAAGTCAGCAGGGTCATAGCGACCGGAGTATTGGCCGAAATGATTCAATGTGCGAGCCATGGAGGCATAAGTATTGACCACTTCCCAAAGGTTTGTTTCAGCTCCTCCAAGTATCAGGGAGAGACCATAATGAGCCGGCGATTTTTTGAAGGTAGAAAACTTCAGTTTATTCAATCCGAAATGGAATTTTTCAACGCCGTATTCCTTAAGCAGATAGACAAATGGCACATTCAATGAGCGACTAAGTGCACGATGGGCCGGCACCACACCCTCGTATTGCCGGTTGAAGTTTTCCGGTTGAAAATCCTGAAGATTCATTGGCACATCGGGTACCAGGCCTTCGGGCAGAAGGAGGCCATCCTGAAGCATCATGGCATAGAGCAATGGCTTGAGAATCGAACCACTACTTCTAGGCGCGGTAATGATATCCACCTGTTCACCCTTGTCTTTACCGGCGCCGACGACATTGCCGACGTAGGCCAAAACACTACCCGAGGGTACATCGATAACCACTGCGGCGAGGTTATGAATTCCATTGCCAGCAAGTATGGACTGGCGGCGCTTTAGAATGTCATTTACCTGGCGTTGAAGCCCCTCCCGGATACTGGTTTTTTTTATGGAAAGGTTGGGGGTGCCTCCACGATTTTTGGCGAGGCGTTCCAAAAGGTGGGGGGCCGCTGAAGGCAAAGGATGAGGGGCTTCGGGAAGAGGCTCTTCCAGTGCAAGTAGCATGGCCGACTTATCGAGACTGCCGTTTTGGTGAAGCCTTTGAAGAAGGCGGTTGCGCTTTTCCATAAGCGCTGCTCGGTTTCTTCCGGGATGAATCAGCGATGGGCTGTTGGGCAGTACTGCTAGCGTCGCGGCCTCGGCCCAGGATATTGCAGCCGGGCGTTTTCCAAAATAACGCCATGCAGCGGCATCAAGCCCTACTACATTTCCGCCAAAAGGGGCGTGTGCAGCGTACAGCTTCAGGATTTCCCGCTTGGAGTACGTTAACTCCAGGCGCGTGGCCATAAAAGCCTCTGCCATTTTATTGGTAATCGTACGCCGCTGCCGCCCGCGAGCCATCCGGATTACCTGCATGGTCAGGGTACTACCACCGCTCATTACGCGTTTTTGGGCAATATTCTGACGAATAGCTCTTAACAGAGCCAGTGGATCAATACCCGGGTGATAAAAAAAACGCATGTCTTCAAAAGTGACAAGGGAAGTAACATATCGCTCAGGAAGCGAA
>CAYTNI010000260.1:0-4938 GCA_964439115.1 uncultured Saprospiraceae bacterium | reverse complement strand
AAGTACCTGGATGGAAGAGGCACAGGAACACTTAAGTGAATATTTCACAGACAAAGGGAGCAGGACGGACAAACAGGTATCACAGGAAAAGCTGGTCGCGAAGCTTCAACAGCAAATCAGCCAGTTGCAGACGGAAGTAGAATGGTTGAAAAAGAAAATTGACCAGGTTGAAACCGATCAATCGGATTCGTAGAATCGTCAACCTAAAAGCATTAGCGGTATGCTGTGGGCAATGTCGCATCCGGCAATCAGTATGGTCAGTAAAGGACTTGATGACCCAATAAATACCACAAAATCACATGCTCAAAAAAGTAAATTAAAGTGAGCAAAATAAGAATGGCATGGTCAAGCATTTTTAGACCTAACTAATGGAATATCCTAAACCTAATTTCCCGATACAATGGACCCTCCTTTTGGGTGGTCCATTGCATCGGAAGGTGGAAGCGGGCGGATCATGACAGCCTGAACAGAAGGACGTGTTTCAGGAATCTTTTTGCCCATACTACCAAGTTGAAAATAGTTTTTTATCCTCAGTCCTTGAGACATCTTACGGAAAATGCGTTGGCTTTAGCCACAAAGGACCTGTCGATGCCGGTATCGACACCATTCATAAAGCGAATATAGGCTACAACTGGATTTGGATGTTCGGACGATGTCCAGAATCTGCCAGCGTCATTAATAGAGGTGAATCCTCCACTGTTGCTACCATCACGCAAACCTCCTGCAAGAGCGCTGAAGCCTGTTACATTGGTTCCTCCAAAACCGGCGGGAGTCGAGCCTGATGCCCTTATTTTCAATCCTTCCCCACCGTTGGAGTTCCGACCAATTGTTTCATTTTGTAATGTAATACTCATGCCAAGGCCATGCTCCAGATACATCCATTCACAATCAGAAGGTATATGCCAGCCGGTAGGACAAACCCCCTGAGCACGTTCCGTCGTGCTGTTGTTCATGGCGGCACTCCATTGATATAAAAAGCCATATCCGGGATTTGGCTCTGATGTTGCCCAGCCATTAATAGCCCCGGCTGTACTGTAGTAACCCCATGATCCAATATCCCCTGGGTTGGTGTTTGTCCAGGTGTTACAGCCTGTATTTGGAGTAGCACTACAAGGAGCAGTAGGAATCTCTTTCAGGTTTTCCTTCAGCCAGCACTGGCCGTTGATGAGTACCACATTATATACGGTTCCACTTGTCCCGGTAACCGTTCCACTACAGGAAGTGGCGTCCTTCCCGGCAGAAATCTCTTTATTTTGACAGTATGTATTGGTAGAAAAAAATTCAGATCCATTGCTGTAGGTCGTAAAAGTACTTCCCAGTGCCGGAGGAACCGGCAATGCCACGCCGCAGTGTTCGTACCATTTGGAACCTGAATAGTGATTCAGGCAATCCGTATCGGTATTGTAAATAAGTAGGCCTTCGGCAGGGCTGGCAATTGCGGTGCGCTGGGCGGTGGTGAGGCGGGGTAGCAAAACCCCTTTGGTTGTGCTCTGTACATCCAGCATGGCCGTGGCATCTGGTGTATTCCCACCAATGGCGGTTTGAGCAGATAGTTTCCATCCCGCTGATACACATAATACCAGTGCCAGCATAATTGTGTAGATTCTGGAATTTTCTTTTTTCAAAAAGTCATTTGCTTTGAAGTGATGCTTGACCATGATTGTCATTTTTTGATTTTGTAATGTGAACACGTTTGTAAAAAATTTGAGCGCCAAAGGAAATGCAATCCTCTGGCCCTTCACTCTCAAAAAAGAACTTCACATTCTCAAAAAATGACTTTTGTAAAAATTAACGGCAATGAAGTCAAAAACAGGGTAAACGGTGGATGGGGAGCGGATTTTATTCGATTGGTTTCCTACCGGAGGTAAATGGTAACGAGGTGGTATTTGGTTAAAGGTTTAGACGTAAACATTATTACCGGACCTTTACTCACAGCCGGTTTTAGAATGAAGTCATTTTCATCAAACAAAATCCGCCAGATTTGTAACACAATAATTACAATATCATGCAAAACACATGAGTGTGCTAAAGTTCGTCCTCATTGATGGGTTTAATGACAGGAGGGTGTCAATTTTTACGCAAACCCTGTATAATTTTTGACAACTGTATCATCCAGGGCATCCGGCCTTCTTGCGATAGCGCGCACGGCTACCCACCAAACCGTTATCCAAAAAATTCCAGGATACGGTCAATCCCGCCATCAGGTACCAGTCGCGGCGATGGTTGTCGCCCCTCTGGGTTCCGGTAGGTACCACGATGGGCTCGCCACCGAGCAGCTCTCCGCTGCGGTTGCCAAGGGCGGCTGCCAGTTCACCATTACCGGCAAGCAATTCCGGGTAGCTGAGGTAAGTGCCGCTTACATCGTCGAGGTAATCGGTAAAGGCGAGGCGCGTTCCTACCTCCAGACCAACATTGAGCTTGTCGGTCACCGCATATTTAATGCCCAATCCCATGGGGATGGAAATGCTGGTCCGTGAATAGGGTTCCGGCCTGTCGGGCAGGCCCTGACCTTCCGTGCCCAATGGCTGAAGCCTTACCTGTTCGCCGTTGTAGTTCGCCGTCGGGTTAAAGCTAAAGGCGGCTACACCTGCAAAAATATAAGGCGACAAGGGCATGGCCAGGTTATACGGCGCATAACCTGGCAGGTTTAGCTCACCGATTAGTGCCAGTTCGGTCACAGAAGTTTGAAAACTCAAATTCCTTGCCCTCACCGACTCTATGGAAGAAATGGCATCCGACCCTTCTAGTTGCAGGTATGCCGCCTGAAGCCTTACCGCTCCGAGATAGCTGAAGTTGTAGCGTAAAAAACCGGAAGCTCCCAGGCCGGTGTTTTGACCGTAAAACCTGCGCGAGTCGGAGGTAAGGTCACCGGTGTAATTGGAAACCCCAAAACCGAGTCCTGCTTCCATGTGCTGGGCGGTCACAATAAGGGGTAAAAAACAGACAATCATCGAACAAATGGAGTTTTTCATCGAACAAAAGCAATTTTTACTTAGTGAAATAAACCTTAATACGGAAAGATATCGTTTATTGTCAACGAGTCCGTAGGCAAAGGTATTGCTACGGAGTCAATCATTATTCAAAATTACGAAAAATGAAGTTGAAGCCTCTTATGCTGTCCGGACTCATCGGACTCTCTTTAGCCCTTAATGCTCAAAAAGCACCTGACAACTGGCAACATCTTGACCCCTCAGGCGATGGTTTCCCTGGGTTGCGCACTGAAAAAACCTACCAGAGCCTGCTGAATGGCAAACCCAGCAAAACTGTGGTGGTCGCTGTACTCGACTCAGGAGTGGATTCCAACCACGAAGATCTCAAAGAGGTCATGTGGCGAAATCCCGGTGAAATTCCCGGAAATGGTATTGACGATGACAACAACGGCTACGTGGATGATATTCATGGCTGGAACTTCCTCGGCGGCCGCGACGGTCAAAATGTCGAGGGCGATAACCTTGAAGTCGTGCGTATTTATCGCACCCTCCGCGACCGGTTCCAAAATGCAGATCCGGCAAAATTGGGCAAGGCCGATAAAAAAGAATACGAAAAGTATAAAGAATACGAAGGCGTCATCGCCAAAAAGCGCCAACAAGCTCAGCAAAACATGGATGCCTACGGGCAAATCATGGAGGCTTTCACCACGCTGGGCCAATCCTTCGACAAAGACCTCAGCGAAGTCACCGCCGAAGATCTCCAGAAAATTAAAAGCAATAAACCCTCCGTTACCCGTGCACAACGCATGGCACTTGGCATCATGGGCGACTCCGGGCAGAGCTTCGGGGCACTGAAAGCCGACCTGGAGGAGTATTATAACCAGATTTCAGGAGAATACGAATACCACTACAACGTGGACTACAATCCAAGAAATATCATCGGCGACAACTATGCCGATCTCAGCGAACGCAATTACGGAAACAACGACTCCCAGGGCCCGGAGGCTAGTCATGGCACCCACGTGGCCGGTATCATAGGCGCTGTGCGCAACAATAATATTGGTATGAATGGTGTGGCCGACAATGTCCGCATCATGTCAGTACGCACCGTCCCCAACGGCGATGAGCATGACAAGGACGTGGCAAACGCCATCATGTATGCCGTGGACAATGGCGCCAGTATCATCAACATGAGCTTTGGCAAAGGTGCTTCCCCGCATAAGGATGCTGTGGACAAAGCCGTGCGCTACGCCGAGAAAAAAGACGTCCTCCTTGTTCATGCAGCCGGAAATGACGGAAAAGAAAATACCTCTGACAATAACTTCCCCAATCGCATTTTCGACAAGAGCGGCCTCTTCGGCCCCAAATCGGCATCCAACTGGATTGAAGTTGGAGCCATTGACTGGCACGGCGGCGAAAATCTCGCAGCCAACTTCTCCAACTACAGCGCAAAATATGTCCATATTTTTGCTCCGGGTGTAGATATCCTTTCCACCGTTCCGAACAATGAGTACCGCAAATTTCCCGGTACGAGTATGGCCGCTCCCATGGTGGCAGGCGCTGCTGCGGTGCTGCGTTCCTATTTCCCTGAGCTGACTGCCGCTCAGGTTCGGGATATCCTGCTTCAATCTGCTGCCGTGCAGACCGGGCAAACCACCATCCCCGGCGGAGACAGCAAAATTGCTTTCCAAAAGCTATGTGAATCCGGAGGCATCCTCGACCTGGAAGCTGCCGTTAAACTCGCCCAGAAAACCAAGGGCAAAAAGAAAACAGGAAAAGTACAAGGGGTCTAACACACCTTCATGAAGGGAATCAAAAAGCCGCGTCGGAATGCTTCGACGCGGCTTTTTGATTTAAAGGCGAAGTGAAAAAGGCTACACCAGATCCTGGTCGCGGGGCTGTGGGCGTTTTTCCAGGGGTTCGCTTTCCAGTTCCTCAAAATCCACCAGGTCGCCTTCCTTAACACGGCGGATTTCTTCCTTACGAGCCTTATTTTGCCGACGCATCA
>CAYTNI010000259.1:0-4949 GCA_964439115.1 uncultured Saprospiraceae bacterium | reverse complement strand
GCCATAGTTCTTCATTGGAAAGATCCAGGTTGGGCGGGGTGACTACCCCGTGCACCATTTCGCCCTGGTGCTCGTAATAATAGCGGTCGTGTGGACTCTGATTGCCACAAAAAGCCAACACCAGGGCGCCCTGTCCGCTGCGGCCTGCACGGCCTGCCCGTTGCACGTAGTTGGCGGGGTTGGGCGGGATATTCCGCAGGTGCACCGTGTTCAGTTCGCGGATATCAATGCCGAGTTCCATGGTTGGGGAGCAGAAAAGTGCAGAAAGCCTCTTTGATCTCGGAATGTCTTCATCATGCCGGAACGCTGCTTCGTAACGCTGTCTTTTTTCATTATTAATCTGGCCTGTATGTTCACCTGCGAGACGGTATTTGAGTTGGTCGAGCGGCGCGGTATAGAAATCCTGAAAAAAGCGGTTGGGCTGGAGTGGCTTGTCCTCCCTGAGGCGCAGTCTCAGCCTGTCGTGATAAACCGTATGCCGGTCGCCAGCCACCCAGCGGAGGCGGTCAATCGGCAGTTGGTACAGCGGCACCGGGCAAAGCGTTTTATTTTCCGACAAGTAGCCCGTTTCGGTCAGCACCTGCAGGATAGCGACCGTGAGTTCGTTGACCCTTTCCCCTTTGAAATCCGGGTGCCCTTTTTTGTTGAAGAAATTTTTGAGGTATCGGCCCCAGGCGCTCATAAAATGGAGGCTTTCGGTGTTGATTCGTTTATCCACCGGTTCCACCCGCATCCAATTGGGTGCAAAAATTTGTTCCTGCCGGTCAAAGCGCCAGGGATCAATCAGTTTTTGCTGTACGATATTGACATTTTGCTCTTTGTTGGCTTCTTCATAGTCGTCGGATCGGATGGCAAACTTGTTCCGGATATAATTGATGAGCAGGAAAAGAAGGTCACGGCGTTCTTCAGTGGTGATTTCCAACATCATGGGTACCGCGGTCCAGAATTGTTCCCCGCTGAGCTCGTCTAAGTCGGTGTATTCGATTTGAAGGAGGCCGGATTGTTCCAGGTTGGGAAGAATTACCCGCCAGGAATAGCGCAGGTCGTCCATGACCCGGTATTTGAGATAAAGGCGGAGTGCTTTTTCATTTTCGGCCCTGCCGGAGCCGAGCAATGCCGGCTCCCGAGCGTACTCTTCCTGTGATAAATTCAGCGCATTGGCCACTTCCAGGGCGATATTGGAAAAGTCGAGCGGACCTTTTTTCGACACTGCATGATAAATTGCAGAACGAATCATCACTGTGTTTACAAAATCGTTATAATGGCCTGCCTGCAGAGCAGCATCCTGCCGATTATCGGTAAAGCTCATCACTTTTTGGACCTCGCGCGGCGCATTCGCCTGCGAGAGCGCGAGTGCGGCCGAGAGACTGATAATCGTGGTAGCCGTACCGCGACCTTCATTGCCAATGCGGGCCAGTTTGGTGGCATCGCGGGTGCGGGAGTCGTAAAATGCCCCCGCGGTGGGGTCGAACAGCAGGGGCGCTTTCAGGAACCAGCCCGCCATAAATCCTTCAGCAGGGTCGTTGCGGATTTGCCCAAAACGATTAACGTACATCCTGCGGGGTACAAAAGGTAGGCGTTCTTTTCTGATGCGGTCGCGTTTGCCCGGGTTGAACCAATCGAGTGGCAGTTCCTCACGGGCATGGGCGGGGCCGTCGTCCCAGAAATCATCGCCCTCCGTCCTGCTGGGCAGGAAGTAGCCCTCCTCGCCGGCATCTTCCTCTGCATCGTCACCATAAACATCTGTCCAGGGCTCCAGTGCCGGCGCAGCGGTCACATTGACCCGGTAAAACGTCTCGCCGCTAATACGGCTGAAGGCCACGGAAAACAAGGGAAGAATCTCCCCATTTTTGGCCACGGAGACCTCTTTTTCGACCCGAATCTCGCGACCCTCAGGATTTTCGAGGGTGCAGTAGGCCGTTCCGGTCTGGAGAAAAAACTGATGAAGTCGGAATTGCAGGTAGGAATTTCTGGAACCCGATTCTGCCATTTGCACATTCACGTGCTGGATTAGGTTGAGCATTTCCTTGAGGCGCTGTTCGCAGACCTCTGCCGGCATGGCTGATGCCGTTTGGAGTGCTTCTATGACCTTTGGCAGCGTTTTCGGTTCGTTCCGATACCATTTTCCTTCAATGGCTTTTAGGGCGATATGTTGCTCCAGCCAGGCGGCCAGCGGGTGGGTGAGTAGGTAGGATTCAGCGCCATTTTCGTCAATCGGCAAAGTAAGGCTTTGTTGCAGCGAGGCCATATCGCTACCCGCCTGTAAGACCACTTTGCGCAGTGTTTCCGTAACCACTTGTTCCGGCGGGATGGGCACCCCAAAAATCCTTGACGCGACCATGGAGACGTCCTCCTTTTGTTGAGCAGGGCTACCCCCGCTCGACATTGTGGCAGAAGTGCCGATACAGACTAACTTTTTTTTCGCCTCTTTGTGCAACCTCCGGATAAGCATCGCCACATCAGCCCCTTGCCGGCCGCGGTAGGTGTGCAATTCATCAAACACCAGGAATTGCAGGCAATCGAAGATGCTGTCGCGCAGTTGTTGTTCTTTTGCCCGCACCAGCATCAGCTCCAGCATCACGAAATTAGTGAGGATGATATTGGGTTTATCCTCGATAATCCGCTGTTTTTGACCCGATGACTCCTGGCCCGTATATTTTTCAAAAGAAAAAGGGAAAGTATTTTTCCCATGTTTAGCCTCATACGCATCGCGCAATTTTTCCAGTTCGCCCACCTGCGAGTTGATCAGCGCATTCATCGGATAGACAATCAGGGCGTGCACACCCTTTTTTTTGGCCGGTCCGTGTACCTGCAGCAGGTGGTTGAAAATGGAGGCCATATAGGTAAGCGATTTACCCGAGCCGGTACCGGAGATGACCACAAAGTGTTTGCCGTTCAGACCCAGTTGGACTGCTTCTTCCTGGTGTTTATGCGGCTGGAAGGGAAATAATTCAGAAAGCAGCGGATGCGCATTGGATAATGCTTTGAGCGGTTTTCCTGTCTCATATCCCGGGTTAAACTGTATGAGTGGGTCGTTCCACAGGCCTTTTTGGTCATTCAGGTATGCATGCACCACTTCGCGAATGCGTGTATCGCGTATAGCCACGAAGCTTTGTATATAGCTCCGGTATTTTTCGAGCACCGATTTATGATAATCCAGAATATCTATCATGCCGGGATATGGGTATAATGGTCATTCTTTTGGGGACGGATTCATAGTTTTGCCTATGTAAAGTATAGAGAAGAGTCCCGTTTAATTCGCTCAAATATATGTGTTTTTTTGAAAATAGTGTATTTTTTTTATGGTTGTTAGGCCGGCCGCGCTCCTATTAATTGCACAAGCCTAAAATGTTAAGGATGCTTCTATTTCGGTGGTAAGAATAAAAGCGGAGAAGAGAAAAGTAGCCACTGTGGGAGCGATAGATCAATAGCAAACAAGGTGCCACTCCTCCGATATTCAAAAATCGCTTAGGTGTGAATATTCTGTTGACATATTCTCCCGCTGGGGCTTTCACCTATTGAATCCACTAAATTTTTTATGGCATCAAGCCCGAACAATGCGTATTCATTGCTAAATTTGCACAATTTCGGAATAAAATAAATGTTTTTTTGCTTGATATCCAAATAATTTTTCTTGAAATTTTTTAAAAATGGCCATAATTACGAACCAGATGAAGTCAACTTTCAGACGGCGCGTAAAATAACATTCATAGCCGGTCAATTTCTAAACAACTATTTTGTCTATGAGCGCATCGCAAATTGCGAAGATTATTCGCCTACAAACCCCCACCCTTGTAGCCTTTATCCTCCTGCTCGGCAGCACCTCCTGCACCCTCCTGAATCCATTGACGGAAAGCAATTACCACCGTTCCTCCCCGCCAAATCATGCGGCAATCAGCGATAATTTCTATTGTGACAAAACGGAAATACGCAACGTAGATTGGCGGGAGTACATGTATTGGACAGCCAGGGTCTTTGGTTCGGATTCTGAGGAGTACCACGCTACCATTCCGGATTCGGCTGCATTGATGGAATTTGTCCCTTGTTTTAATGATTTTTCAAATCCCGGAATAGACTACTACCTTAGACATCCGACTTTTGATAATTATCCGGTAATCGGTGTTTCGCAGGCACAGGCCATGGCCTACAGCCAATGGCGTTCGGATCGGGTCATGGAGTTTACCCTGACCAGGTTAAATCGCATTACGCCAATAGAAACCCTGACTGCCGATAATTATTTCACCATCGAACGCTATTTCAGAGGACAACTACCCAATATCATTCCCGGAAACCACCAACCGGTGTTGTACTATCCTGAATTCAGGTTGCCTTCCCGCGAAGAACGACAACAGATCCTCCGGTTTGCAGACGACCAGGATCGGGCGTACTTTCAAAAATGCCGTTCCGGGAAGTGCCTCGGTTGTAGGGAAGATTTCCCGGTCTTTCGGAGCGATGTCCCTCCCTGTGATGGGAGCAACAATCTCCCGCTCAGCCCATGCGACGAGGGCTGTGCCGCTGTCTTTTTTCACCTCCGCGGCAATGTGAACGAATGGCTGGCCGAACCCAACATGGCCGCCGGCGGCGGCTGGAAAGATAGCCGCGAAGCCATCCTTAAACAGGATACTTTCTTTTTCGAAACGCCAAATTCCCGGACCGGCTTCCGAAATGTCTGCCAATGGAAACAGTGGAAGGAATGATAGGGCAAAAAAATGGAAACTTCTCCCCTACCCTTTCAATCCAGCGTCCTGGTCCGGTACATCCCTTACACAGGCACTTTCTCGTCCCTGAACACGCCGAGCGTATCGTAGCTTAAGTTCTTGCGTGCGCGCATTATGCGCGTGCGCGTGCGAGGCTCTCCATCCCACCAAAATGGCGGTGAGGGACAACCGCTGCGCCACTTTCCCTAATGTTTACTTCACAGGCATTCCGATAAAAGGATGCCGTTTTTC
>CAYTNI010000258.1:0-5015 GCA_964439115.1 uncultured Saprospiraceae bacterium | reverse complement strand
GCGATGGTATTCATATCTCCCTCTACGGCAATGCTTCCCCATATTTCATCCCAAAGGCCATTGCCCCGCACAGAAAGAATATAGTAGGGCTTACCAGCGTCATCCTTAAAGATAAAGAGCGGAAGAAGCCTGTCCGCCTCAGGCTTTTTCTTTTCCTGTGCGAGGTTGATTTGCTCCGCTTTTTGCCCTTGCACCTCTTCGCCCTTCATGTTGATTACATGCTGCTCCACCTGCTTGTCAAAGATAGCAAGTACCTCGTCATCACTCAATTGATCGAGTGTTTTTGGCAATTGCTTCTCCACCGCGGTGAGGATAGCTCGCTTGTTGAAAACAGCCTCGGCCTTTAAGGCAATAGGCTCGGTGACGTACAACATACCTGCCAGAAGTACCGCAGCTATCGTTGTCATTGCGATTACAAAACGCAGTATATAAGAAGTAGAATCCACGATTAATAATTTTAATGTTCAAAGGCTCTTGCCTGTAAATTTATTAAATGCCCGAATCTCAAGCCTCTGATGAAGCCGGCTTGACCTTCATACGACGATTAATATTGCCCTGCACCACGTAATAGTCAATCAACGGTGCAAATACATTCATAAACAATATGGCCAGCATCCATCCCTCCGGATAAGCCGGGTTAAGCACCCGCACAATCAACCCGATTACACCAATGAGAAACCCATACACCCACTTGCCCACATTGGTGGAAGCAGCAGTAACCGGATCGGTAGCCATAAATGCCATGGCGAACAGGAAACTTCCCATGGAAAAGTGGTAGTACCAAGGTACCTGCATGAAAGGATTATTACCCCAGGCATTCAAAAGTAATCCGGTAAATACCAGGCCAATCACCATGGAAACCATAATACGCCAGGATGCAATTCCAGTGGCAATCAACGTCAATGCACCTAAGATAATAAACGGCTTGCTCGTCTCTCCTACAGAGCCGGGAATCAATCCCCAAAACATCTGGGAGGGAGAATATACCTGCGTTACAGCATCCCAACCTCCCTTGGCCGCTAGTGCCATTGGGGTCGCACCTGAATAACCATCTACAACAGCTGCTCCGCCAGCGCCAAAAGTACTCCAACCCAAACCGTTGAAAATCCAGTCAAAAAACTGATGACCCCAGCCATACATTTCTCCAACATAGGCGCCATTCACCTTTTCAATACCGGAAATCCAGACTTCATCGCCGGAAATATGCCCCGGATAGGCAAAAAATACAAATACACGAGACAATAAGGCCACATTGAGGATGTTCATTCCCGTACCCCCGAATGCTTCCTTCCCCAAAATTACCGCAAAGGCGACAGAAAGCGCAAGTATGGTCAGTGGTAAATCGGGTGGCATAATGAGCGGAATCAACATACCCGACACCAGGAATCCTTCCTCTACACTATGCCCCTTTTTATAAGCATAATAAAATTCTATCCCCAAGCCCACCACGTGCGTTACAATGATAATGGGCAAAAGCTTAATCAATCCGTGGAATAATTTCAGGTGGAAACCCTCCAAAAGCCCTGTGTACTGCCCCAATGCCGCGAAATGCTGATGTCCGGTGTTGTACATCCCAAAAACCAGACACAACTGCATGGCTAATACCACAAATACCATCGTGCGCTTCAAATCCATACCGTCGCGCAGGTGTGAACCGCTATGGGTGACGTGATTCGGCGCAAATGCAAAAGTGAAAAATGCATCGTAGGCCGTGTGCAAAAAGGGCTGTTTCTTCTTGTCCGGCTCTATCTTGTGGAAAAAATCGAGCAATGCCTTCTTCATGATATTTTTGTCGTTAGACGGTTTTCAAATTAATAGTAATAATCCCATTTACATTTGCTCCTGCATCATCTCCAATCCATCCCGCAACATTTCCTGCAGGGGTTGTTTGGAGGTACAGGCAAACTCGCAAATAGCCACATCTTCCTCACTCAGCTCAAAAATACCCAAACCTTCCATCCGTTCAATATCTCCGGAAAGGATTGCCTTGAACAAGTGCTGGGGAAGAATATCCATAGGCAATACTTCTTCGTATTGACCGGTTACTACAAAAGCGCGTTGCTCTCCGTGGGCATTCGTATTGCCTTGGAAAGGTTCATTCGGAAATAAAACGTTACTCAGGTAAGTACGCGAGGTGGTTGGGCGGCGATAGGAAGGTGCCAGCCAGCCAAACAACTCATAATCATCACCTTCCTCCAGCACAGTAAGTTGATCGTCAAAAGCGTCCAGAAATCCCGCTTTATCCTTAGATGCGCCACTCAGCGGATCGCCGGAAACCAGTCGAACATGCTCCTGCTTAAGATTACCCGCTACTAAGTCGCCAATATTGGCGCCGAGAAAGGTTTCTACATAACACGGATTGGAAAATTCATTACCCGCCAGAGCTACGACGCGGTTTGCCAGGTAACGCCCTTCCGTAAATAAACTTCCTATGGTTATTACGTCCTGAACCTGAAGCGTCCAGACCTTTTCTCCAGACCGAATAGACTTGATATGATGGATTTGTACACCCACATTTCCTGCCGGATGCTTGCCCCTGAACCACACCTTCTTCACACCACTCGCCTTGGCAAAGGCATCGGAAGGCGCTTTTTTGCCGCGGGCATCCAGCCCAAGCCAAACATCTCCGTCAGTAAGCCGCGAAAGTACGTCTAGCCCCTTCTGGAATTCCGCTGTGCGGCCTTCCACTACCACGTTATTGTCAGGTGCGAGCGGCGCTGTATCGAACGTAGAAATAAAAATATCGCGAGGCACATCGCCCGGCATCGGAATCACCTGAAACGGACGCTGGCGTATCATAGCCCAGGCGCCGCTATCCATCAGGAAGGACTGTAACTCCTCGCGGCTGCAAGTCTCCAGCGCCGGTGGAGTCAGCGTGCGATACTGCTGTTCCTTATCCGCCAGAATAACCACCCGGGTAATAGCCCGTTTGGCACCACGTTCAATGGCAATGACCTCTCCGCTTACCGGTGCCGCAAATTTGATTTCAGGATGCGATTTGTCGTGAAATAAGGAATCTCCGGCTTTCACTTCAGCACCGACTTCCACTTCCATTTTGGGAATGGGAGAAAGACCCTTGAAATTTGGTGGTTGCACAGCAAACGTCTTGACGTAAACAGCTTTTTTCTTTCCTGAAGCTGCTCCCTCCAATGGAATATCAAATCCTTTGCTCAAACTCACCAGGGAAGCACTCCCCACATAGCCAGGCCGCGGCGAGGCAAAAATCTCGTTCGCACGCGGCAGAATTGAAAAATTGTGTTCAGATTCGCTCAGACCAGCTTGCTTTGCCCTGATTCCTAACAGATTATCAGAAACTTGAATCAACATGCCCATGACGAGCAAGGCAACAACAGCCAAAAGGGTGTAGAGCAGGTAATTATTGCCCGAAACCCCGCCATTTTGCGCAAGCAGCGGCCCGGTAATCAGGGCGCTCGAAGCGACCAGCATCGCGTACTTTAATGTCTTGTTTTTCATTACCCTTTTCTTTGTGACAGCTTGGCGTTTTCTTCAAAAACACCCTTCGAAAAAGCAGCGCAAATTTAGAAACCTTTATCACATCCTAAAGG
This sequence comes from uncultured Saprospiraceae bacterium, assembly GCA_964439115.1. Lineage (GTDB taxonomy): Bacteria > Bacteroidota > Bacteroidia > Chitinophagales > Saprospiraceae > UBA2329. The sequence continues at coordinate 1,449 of CAYTNI010000258.1, read as the reverse complement.
ACATTTTTTTTGTCGGGGTTCGCTTTACAGGTTTATTTAGACAAATTCTAATTAATGCGCAAAAAAGACCTAAAGCAATGTCACCTACACACAACAATTTGATTATTAATAAAATGTGAAAAATTATGCCTCAAATACAAGCTTTATGTTAAACTAATTTTAAGGCATTCACTGTATTAAACTTTGACGGCGCAAATGCTTTATTTTTGAAATAATATTCTGAATAAAAACATATCAATAGCTTCATATTAGGCCTTTAAAACAAACATCAAAAAATAACTTTTTCTCCGCTTTGACAAACTGGCAAATAGGAACCACTTCCGATTAACCTGACAAAAACAACCTGAAGAACAATTTTTTTTGATAATTTTTATTTCGCTGCTTATGATTCAGGCCTTGACTCATCTTTTCGGCACCTCGCGGTCCAAACTAATCCGCGCTTTAAAAGCCATGAAAACGACTCTTGAGAAGCGCAATTCCTTCAATGATGCCGTTTTCCTGTGCCAATACCTGGGCCATTGCACTGACCTAGCCGATCAGGTCCGCCTGATGATCCGAAGGCACCGTCAGAAAAAAATAAAAAAATACCCTAAACAAAACGCAAAGGCTCCCGCCCAATATCTTTTAAACGAGCAATGACTTCCGGTGGATCTTTGGCTCCAAACACGCTACTTCCGGCTACGAGTACATCGGCGCCGGCCTGGAGTATTTTCTCCGCATTTTGTAACCCGACACCCCCATCTACTTCAATGAGCGTGGAAAGATTGCGGATTGTCGCCATCTCCCGCAGCCGCGCAATCTTGGCAATACTTCGATAAATGAATTTTTGCCCCCCATAACCCGGGTTTACTGACATTATACACACGAGGTCCAATTCTTCAAGTACATCTTCAAGCAGTTCCACGGAGGTATGGGGATTAACAGCCACTCCTGCTTTCGCACCGGCAGCCTTGATTTGCTGAATAACACGGTGAAGATGGGTACAAGCTTCATAATGCACAGTGATGATATCCGCACCGGCTTCCCTAAACTGCTCGATGTATCGCTCAGGCTCTACAATCATTAGGTGTACGTCCAATGGCTTAGCGCTGATTTTTCGAATGGCTTGCACTACCATCATTCCAAAGGTGATGTTGGGAACGAATCGGCCGTCCATGACGTCCAGATGATGCCAGTCGGCCACGCTTTGCTCTACCATGTTCACCTCGCTTTCCAGTCGGGTGAAATCAGCTGCCAATAAAGAGGGTGCAATGAGATGAGTTCGCATGGGGCAAAAATAAAAAAACCGGCTGATTTTTTCAGCCGGTCGAAAAGAGCTTTGAGAGGCTATCTACATACCAAATGCGAGTAACCTTTGTTACCCATAATTCTTACAGAGATTATGATTTTTTATTCGCGGATTAAAACGTTAGCAGTAAGTCATATCGTCGCGGGCTAGCTCTTTCCCTT
>CAYTNI010000257.1:0-5016 GCA_964439115.1 uncultured Saprospiraceae bacterium | reverse complement strand
CCGGCCCGGGAAAATGGTCTGTACTACAGGTATTGCACCATCTTATGGTAGCAGAAAAACTCTCCGAAGGATACGTGCGCAAAAAAACAAGCTCCGGTACAGATTTCCCGAACGTGCCGATGTCCAGCTACACCCGATTGATGCTGCTGCAGCTAAACTTTTTATTGCCCCTCAGGTTCAAAGCTCCTCCGGCTGTAGGTGATGATGCCCTGCCTGACACCTCTACGCTGGCAGAAACTATGGCAGCATGGAAAGAGAATCGCCAAAGCCTGCGATCCTTGCTGACCGACTTACCGGAAGGTCTTCTGGAAAAAGGTATTTATAAGCATCCTTTGGCTGGCAAACTCAATGCCGGCCAGATGGTTTACTTTTTCAATATCCATTTCACCCACCACCTGAGTCAGATAAAAAGGACACTGAAAGCTGTCGGGTAGATTGAACCAAAATCCGGCCTCCGCTGTATTTATACCGATTCCAATTTAGCTACCATAAACAGCAAAAATATGTACCCTGCCGAGCTTACCGCGCCAATGGCGAAAGACCTTACCGACTACGGGTTTGAAAGTCTCAAAACTCCCGATCAGGTCACCGAAGTTTTAGAGCAACCCAGCGGAACCACCCTGGTGGTGGTCAACTCCGTATGTGGCTGTGCTGCAGCCAATGCCCGACCTGGTGCAAAATTAGCCGTACAGCATGACAAACGCCCGGACCGTCTTGTCACGGTTTTTGCCGGCGTGGACCCATCCGCTACGGCCAAAGCCCGGGACTATATGTTGCCCTATCCTCCATCTTCACCCTCCATTGCATTGTTCAAAGACGGCAAGCTGGTGCATTTCCTGGAGCGGATGCACATTGAAGGGCGCTCGGCAGAAATCATCTCCGAAAACCTCAAGATGGCTTTCGAAAGGTACTGTTGAGAAAATCCCCTATCTTTGCGGCCTTAAAAATCCGCAGAGATGGAACTCTCCACCCGATACAACCCTCAGGAAACTGAGGGCAAATGGTATGAGCACTGGATGAAGCATCGGTATTTTCATTCCGTGCCTGATGATCGCGAATCTTATACCATTGTTATTCCACCGCCTAACGTGACCGGCATGCTCCACATGGGGCACATGCTCAACAATACCATTCAGGATATCCTTATTCGGAAAGCCCGTCTGGAGGGTAAAAATGCCTGTTGGGTACCCGGCACAGACCATGCCTCTATCGCTACTGAAGCCAAGGTGGTGAAACTGCTGCGAGAAAAAGGTATTCGCAAATCAGATATAGGGCGTGAGGCCTTCCTCGAACACGCCTTTGACTGGAAAGATAAGTACGGCGGTATCATCCTGGAACAGCTTAAAAGACTGGGAGCCTCCTGCGACTGGGAGCGCACCCGCTTCACTATGGAAGAGAGCCTTTCCCGTGCGGTTTTGCATGTGTTTGTTGACCTCTACCGCAAGGGCCGAATCTATCGCGGCAAGCGCATGACCAACTGGGATCCGGAGGCAAAAACCGTGCTCTCCAACGAGGAGGTTATTTATAAGGAGGCCAATGCACGCCTTTTCCACCTTAGGTATCCACTTGAAAGTGATCCCTCTCAAGGTATCGTTATCGCTACTCAACGCCCCGAAACCATCATGGCCGATTCGGCGATTGCCGTACACCCGGAAGATGAACGCTACAAAGACTGGATTGGCAAACGGGTACTCATTCCACTTATTGACAAAGCTATTCCTGTAATTGCCGATACCTATGTAGATCGGGAATTCGGCACCGGGGCCTTGAAAATCACCCCAGCCCACGACCAAAACGACTTCGAAATCGGCCAGCGCCATGGACTCGATATAGTGGATATCCTGAATGAAGATGGCACCCTCAACGAAGATGCCATCATCCTGGTAGGCGAGGATCGCTTTACGGCGCGCAAAAAAATAAAGGGCATGCTCGAAGAGGGCGGCTTTTTAGTCAAACTCGAAGACTACAAAACCAAAATCGGCCATTCAGAGCGCACGGATGCCGTAGTCGAACCCCGCCTGTCCCTCCAATGGTTCCTCGACATGAAGGACTTTGCCTCCAGCGCACTCGATGCTGTACGCAAGGGAGAGGTAAAATTCTACCCTGAGGGCATGTGGAACATGTATTATCAATGGCTGAAGGAAGAAAATGTGCGCGATTGGTGCATCTCCCGCCAATTGTGGTGGGGTCAGCGCATTCCTGCATGGTATCTCAAATATGAGTCCTCCGGTGAAAACCAGCACGTATTTGTAGCAGCAAACGCAGATGAAGCCCTGGAGCAGGCTCGCAAAGCCACCGGCAAAGCCAACCTCAGCATGGAGGATCTTTACCAGGAGGAAGATGTCGTGGATACCTGGTTCTCCTCGTGGCTTTGGCCCATTTCGGTTTTTGATGGTTTTGAAAAACAGGACGAACTGCGCTATTATTATCCAACCAATCTGCTGGTGACCGGATGGGATATCATGTTCTTCTGGGTGGCTCGCATGATTATGGCCGGTTACGAGTGGGCACCTGAACTGCTCGGCCCCGACGTGTCTGAGGCCAAGGGGGTTTTCCCCTTCCGCGATGTATATTTTACGGGGATGGTACGCGATAATAAACGCCGCAAGATGAGCAAATCCCTCGGCAACTCTCCTGATGCCCTGGCGCTGCTCGATCATTACGGCGCCGATGGTGTGCGTTTCGGCATGCTATCCAGCGCTGCTGCCGGCAATGATATCATTTTCGACGCTCCCTTCGACCCCAAGACCGGGGAGGTGCTCAATGAAAGTAAACTCTGCGAACAGGGCCGCAATTTCTGCAATAAAATGTGGAATGCCCTGCGCCTGATAAAAGGCTGGCCCATCAGCAACCAACCCACCAATGCAGAAACAGAGGCTATCAACGAGCTTGCAGGCCGATGGATGGAGCAGCGTCTTAACACTACTATCGAAAAATTACATACGCTTTTTGAAGAGTACCGGCTTTCTGAAGCCCTGATGACCTTATACAAACTCATCTGGGATGATTTCTGCTCCTGGTATCTGGAAATGGTTAAACCCGCCTATGGTGAACCTATTCCGGCAAAAACTGCCGAAACAGCCATTTCGCTCTTCGAGCGAATGACCATTCTATTGCATCCCTTCATGCCTTTCGTTACTGAGGAAATCTGGCACCAGCTTCGCCAACGCCAGGAAGGAGAAGACTGCGTAATTAGTGCCATGCCACGTGGCGGCGCCTACGACGAAGAGTTCCTCCAACTTGTAGAAGAGGCTAAGGAAGTCGTAACGGCCATCCGCGAAGTGCGCAACAACTACAATCTCAAAATGAGAGACCCACTGCATGTCTTGGTCCAGGACAGCCGTTCTGCCGCCGGACTATTCGTAGTGGACGGCCTCCGGGAAATGATCTCCAAAATGGCCGTACTGGAACAGTTCGAAATCACTCAAGAGGAGAGGGAAGGCGCCGTGACATTCCTTGCCGGCAAAGACAAGTTCTTCGTGCTCATCCAGCAGGAAGTGGATAAGGATGAAGAATGTGCCAGATTGCGCAAGGAACAGGAACATTACCGTGGCTTTATCGCTTCGGTGGAGGCCAAACTCCAAAACGAAAGATTTGTGGGAAGCGCACCGGAACCCGTGGTAGCCAAAGAGCGTCAAAAATTAGCCGATGGTCAGGCCAAATTGCGCATTGTAGAAGATGCGCTCCGACAACTTGGCTGTAGCAGCGAATAATTCTATGCCAGGCCTTTATCTACATATTCCATTTTGTAAAAAGGCTTGCCATTACTGCAATTTCCACTTCTCTACCTCCATGCGGCTAAAGGAGCCCTTGGTAGATGCATTGCTGCGCGAACTGGCACTGCGTAAGGATTTTTTTCAGGAGGATAAGACACCGTTACAGTCCATTTATTTTGGTGGAGGCACGCCCTCTTTGCTGAGTATCGGGGAGCTCGAGCGCATTTTTGAAGCAATTTACCGTTTCTTTACCATAGATGCCAATGCCGAGATCACGTTGGAGGCCAATCCCGATGACCTGGATACTGAAATGCTCCGGGGTTTACGCCAGACTCCAATAAATCGTTTGAGTATTGGCGTTCAATCTTTCTCTGACCAGGATTTGCAGTGGATGAACCGCGCCCACGCTGCCGAACAGTCCCATAGTGCGATTGAACACGCCCTGGCTGCCGGTTTTGATAACCTCACCTGCGACCTTATTTATGGCGCCCCTGTGACCAGCGATGCCCAATGGGCTGAGAATATTCAGTTACTGCTCGACTACGGCATCCCGCACATTTCCTGCTATTGTCTCACCGTAGAACCAAGGACAGCACTGGATCATTTAGTTAAAACCGGCAAGTCTCCCGCAGTGGAGGAAGAGAAAGCCTCCCGGCAGTTTATCTACCTGATGGATGCGCTGGAAGATGCCGGATTTGAGCACTACGAAATCTCCAATTTTGCCAAACCGGGGCATTATGCCCGACACAATACCGCTTACTGGACTGGAGCCGAATATTTAGGGTTGGGACCGGGGGCGCATTCCTTCGATGGTAATTGCCGACAGTGGAACCTGCCTAACAATGCCCGATACGTCAAAGCGCTTTCTGCTGCCACAGACTGGGTATCTCTGGAAGGGACGGTATTTGAACGGGAGAAGCTTAGTCCCCGCGACCGATATAACGAATATGTGATGACCGGGCTGCGCACCCAGTGGGGATGCTCCAGGGAAAGGTTATCCGCATTTGGATCCTTATTTTTTGGATATTTCCAGGAAACAGTAGTACCCTTCCTGGAGCAAGGCCTGGTGTTGGAAACCGCCCACGGCTATTGCATCAGCAAGTCTGGCAAATTACTGGCTGATTTCATTGCCGCCGAGTTATTTTTCCCTGCCGAGACCCAATAGCAAATTCGCTATTTTTTGCTTCGCCAGACCCAGGGTGCGATGGGGTTGCTATCCGACCAAAGACCGATGCCTTCACGACGCGCCTGTTGTTCCAGTCGGGCATAATTCGCATCACTGGAGTATTTTTTGTCGTGC
>CAYTNI010000256.1:0-5035 GCA_964439115.1 uncultured Saprospiraceae bacterium | reverse complement strand
AGAATAAAAAAAAAAAAATAGTAGAAATGAGGATGGGAAAGCCGAAGCCCCCCTTGCGCACAATAGCTCCCATAGGGGCACCTATAAATAGGAATACAATGCACATGGCGGCAAATGTATATTTCATATTCAGGTCGTAGATAAACTTCACCCTGTTTTTCTTCATTCTTGCAATGATGGAAGCATTGGCTTCCGCCTGCCCCATCATGCTTCTGGATATGCCCAGTGCGCCCTGATACAGCGGTCGGCGCTCAATCTGTTCAAAAGTCTCCCCGAGGGAGGCGTATTCACTCAAAGGCCGGTCAATCACCTGCCTGGGCCCGGTGGGTTGCACTGTCCCCGGCATCTCCAGATTGGCTTTGAACTTTTGTACGGGCGCTTCACCGTCGGGTATGGCCAACCAACTGCTGTCCTTTTGCTGTAGGCGTCTTATCGCTCCCGGTTTTTGAATGGCCTTGCCCACCTCCATGGAGGTGTCGGCAGCTAGTTGCAGGTTTGCCGTATCAACCCCGGAAATAATGGGAGAAACCGCCAATGTATCCTCGTAAATGCCGCTGGTATCCGGTACCGGAAGTGCCAGAAAGGCAAATACCTGCATCGCTGATGACTGCCGGCGCTCCTCAATCTGCATCGCCATCGAATCAATAGAGGCCTGAAGCTGAGCAATGCTCTGCATGCTGCGATTACTCTTGAAAAGGTCTTCATTGGTGCGCTGCAGGTTAAACTCCGAAAGGTCAAAAACGCGCGTCCACGACTTGAAAGAGGTCCGGATAAAGGGGTCTTTGCCCGAACTCGTCGAGGTGGAGCGAGGCTCTACATATTGCCTGCCATCATACAACTCCATGACAAAATACCGCTGGTCGGGCGTCGTGTACATCCGCCCACTTTGTGCGGTAATCTGGCTGTAATTGCCCTCGTCAGAGGACTTGTTGTCATAGATGAGCACGTCCTCTATGCGCTGACCATCCCCTTTTTTATCACCGATTCTGATGGAAAATCCTTGAAAATCGTCATTAAACACGCCTTCATCCAATCGAAGCGCCGGTTTTTGCCGTTGAATGTCGTACATTCTGGAACCAAATTTGAGATTGGAAACCGGAATGAGATAGTCTGAACAATAATAGGAAATACCCGAGCATACCATGCCGAAAGCTACCATGGGGCCCATAATTCTGAACAGGGAAACCCCCGCTGACTTCAGGCTGGAAAGCTCATAGTGCTCTGCCAGATTGCCCAGCACCATTACCGATGAAATCAACAGCGCCAGAGGCAAGGCCATGGGCACCAGCGATACACACTTGTAGGCCATCAGCTCTACGATGAGCAGGAAGCCGAGCCCTTTACCCGCCAAATCATCAATATACACCCACAAAATCTGCACCAGCAATACAAAGGAAGCAATCATGAAAGTGATGGCAAAAGGCGGCAAAAAACTCCGGATGAGCAGGCGGTCAATTATCTTCATTCCTTGTACTACGCTTCCCCAAACAGGGCGTCGGGCGTTGATAAGGAACAAAAGTAAGGTTTAAGCGGTTGCGGCCATTCAACATGGGCCAACTTTTTCTTTTGTCGCCCATGCGCCGACATTTTACCGGAATTTTTCATCCTTTACCGCCTCAAAGGCGTTCCCTTGGTTAGACCATATACAAAGGTACTCATGCTAAGATTCATTCTGGCCGTCACCCTGCTTTGCGGCCTTGTCCAGGGCAGGGGGCAAAGTTTTTCAGCCCTGCAAATCCCATTCTTTCACGGAGATACGCTCTTAGTCAATGCACTTGCCGGAGGCTTAAACAATCCACAACTGTCAGAAGCGGACCTCAACAACGATGGCATTAAAGAATTGGTAGCTTTTGACCGCAGGGGTAATGTGGTACTTCCCTTCACCCATCAGGGTGGTCAGGGTTCCATGCAATACCGTTACGCTCCTGAACTGGCCATCAATTTCCCCCCGCTGAGCAATTGGATGATGATGCGGGATTTTAACGGCGATGGCATCGGCGACATCTTCGCCTACTCAGACGTACCCGGCATTGATGGCATTGTAGTATTTCGCGGTTACTATACCCCCGAAAATATCATCGCCTTCCAAAAGGTGATGTTCCCCAATCCTTACAGGCTGATTTATTTCCCACTGCCCTCAGGCTCACAAACTCAGCTCTTCGTCCTTAGAATTGATTACCCCGAGGTAACTGATGTAGATGGCGACGGCGACCTGGACATTCTGACCTTCGGCGTTGCCGGCGGCTATCTGGAGTACTACGCCAATCGCTCCATTGAAATGGGCCTTGGAACGGATACCCTTGTGTATCGCCTTGCATCGGCCTGCTGGGGTGGATTTTATGAAAGCGGTTTTACAGAAGCCGTTGATCTTTCTTCCACTCCGGGTCAATGTTACACCCCGTTCCAGCCTGATGACATTGAAATTCGCCATGCCGGCTCCACGGTACTGGCCTTTGATGAAGACAATGACGGCGATAAGGATCTCGTTCTGGGCGATGTATCTTTTGAAAATCTCAGCTTTCTGCAAAATGGAGGTACCACACAGACTGCCTGGACAATATCCCAGGATATTGAATTTCCGGAATACGATGTCCCGGTAGCATTGCCCGTTTTTCCGGCAGCTTTCCACCTGGACCTGGACCGCGACGGCAAAAAAGACCTTGCCGTAGCGCCAAATCTGCCCACCGGCAGCGCGGATCACGAAGTGATCTGGTTTTATCCCAATACCCAGACTGTGGGGCATCACTTTGAGTTGCAGCAAAAAGACTTTTTGGTGGAGACCATGCTGGATTTTGGCACAGGCGCCAACCCCGCTTTTGCAGATGTCAATGGCGATGGCCTGAAGGATTTGGTGGTGGGCAACAGTTCCTATTACCGCGATTTTGGTGCCAAGGATTCGCGCCTTCATTTGTATTTGAATACCGGCACTGCTTCCAATCCTGCTTTTTCCCTTGCCGATACCAACTGGCTCAATCTGGGCGCTATCGCCGCCGCCACGTTCAACCTCGCGCCGGCCTTTGGCGATCTCGACGGCGACGGCGATATGGACTTACTCGTGGGTGAGGATTTTGGCAGCTTGTTTTATTTTCAAAATGTGGCAGCGCCGGCACAAGCCATGCAATTCGCCCCTCACATGTATCCCTACATGGATATTGACGTAGGTACTGCCTCAACGCCCTGTGTAGCCGACCTCAACCGGGACGGGCTAAACGACCTCCTTATAGGCGAACGCAACGGCAACCTCAATTTTTTTCCCAATCTGGGCACGCCGGGGGCTCCATTGTTCCAGTCCGACGACCAAAGCCCCAATGTCCCTTTTTTCGGGCGTATTGATGCCCGGATTCCCGGTTTCTCCGAGGGCCATAGCGCGCCTGTAGTGGTTGAAGTCAACGGCCAGCTCCAGGTGCTCACCGGAGCGCAAACCGGCCGAATCGAAGCATATAGCGTGCTGGAAAACGATTTTTCGGGTACCTTCCCCTTAATCACTGAAACCTGGGGCAGCATTTCGCCGGGCTGGCGACCGCGCCTGGCACTGGCCGATCTCAACGGGGATCAGTTGCTTGAAGCAGCAGTAGGTAATGACCGGGGTGGATTGCAGATTTTTGCCACCAATCTTCCGGCACAATCGCCCAATGCGGCAGAGGAGCAATACCCTACTCAACACGTGCTGGTTTATCCCAATCCAGGCTCAGGGGAGATATTTTTTCAACTCAACAGTGATTTAGGCCTGGTGGCCTTCCAACTCTTCCAGGCAGATGGGAAAGAAGTGCGCAGGAGCAAGCACCTGGGGACGAACTGGAGTGTGCATTTGGGTGGACTACCCGATGGCTTTTACTTATGGAAAATAACGGGGGCTAATACCGCCCTTGATGGCAAGCTGGTCATTCTGGGGGCAGATTAGTCGTCTTTTTCAAATAAGCGAAAGGCTTCCATGAAAATCTCTGACGAACGGTTTAAGCTGCGGTCTTTCGGCATTACTGTTTGTATGGCGTAGTAGCGATTGCGTACCACAAATGCTTTAGTTTTGATTACCGCCCGTCCATTTTTATAGTCAACTCTCCAAAAAAGTCCGGGGTATTTTAAATAATAGACCGGTGTGGACCAGACAAGGTCTCCCGCCACGCTGAAGGCTGCTTCCGCGGCTGTGGCTTCCAAAAATTCGGTAACCAATTCAGAAGAATCCTGGTGCAATGCCCCCTCCGGGTAATCACAAAAGCTAACCATATATACCGAGTTATCGGCTTCAGGGGTGGAGTCATTGAAGAAAACAGTGGTATAGACCAACTGTCCCACCGGAGTCGAAAATGTATCCACTTTTTCCTGCATGGCACCGGGGCACCGTATGCTGAACCGCCCCTCAAGTGACCGATACTCCAACCAGGGCGACTTTGGCTGAGCGATTAACCCTGCCGGGAAGATAAATAGGGTTAAAAAAAGTACACGAAAGAGCGTCATGTTGGATGTATAAATATTCCTTGTCAGAAACGCTTTTTGTGGGCATAACTTGTATCAGGCGAAAAAAAAGGGCTGCCAAATGTTTGGCAACCCTTAAAATTTAGTTCTCTTTCTTTTCGCGTTGGTTTAATTACTCAAAAATAGCTTCAGGAAACTTCTTCACAGAAGCGGGTGATTTGCCGAAAGACAAAAAACTCCAACGCGTGTGCATTAATCCAGGACCGGGAGCGACCCAATCAAGAAAAAATGTAGTGTTTCTATGACCAATTTAAAAGTGCCCTAATTGGCGGAGGGCGAGAATGAATCAAACCGTAGTGTGGCAAAGGTAGGGGGCATCTAATTTGTAAGGTTATTCTCTAAGGCCCAAAAACTTGGAAAATTGTCCCAAATTGGTTTTTTTATCAAAACATCTAATTTTTCGTACTGAAAATGAATTATCAGTATCTTTCCACCGAAGAATTAACAATGAAGCATTTTACGGTATTTTGTTTTTTGTGGGTGGTCGGTGCGGCTCATATTGGTTTTGGGCAGGAATGGCAAATCAACAGTCTGACTACGAGTGATGGCTTGTCACAAGGGC
>CAYTNI010000255.1:0-5052 GCA_964439115.1 uncultured Saprospiraceae bacterium | reverse complement strand
CAGATTGAGCCGGCCTATGTGTCCCCCAATCCCAAAGGGAAGCCGCTGCCTGAAAAACTTGATTTGACCTACGAAGATATAACCCAGGGAGAGCTGCCTTTTTTATTCCAGGTGAAGTACCGCACCCGCGATAGTTTTGAGCTGGAATTTGCCTTGGGCGACCGGTCAATGGTGGTTTCAAAATATACCCTCGGCAAGGATTATTCCACCGCCAAGGATACGCTCACCCTATTTTTTGAGGACGGCAAAAGTTTTTTGAAAGGAATTTTTGAAGAAAAAGTATTGGAAGGAACCTGGCATTTCACAGATTCCAGCGGTGCCGAGCGTCAAATTCCTGTGGTCGCCCGGCAGGGCCAGGATTACCTGTTCACCACCCTTAAGAAACAACCGGCTCAGGATCTTACCGGCTCCTGGACAATTAATATGGGTATAGAAGGTGAGGAAACTACCACGGCATCCCTGGAGTTGAGGCAAAACTTAAATGAACTTCAAGGTGTAATGAATTGGAAAGGTCGTCGTTATGCTTATTTAACCGGCACCATTCAAGCAAATAAACTTTATCTCGCGTATTTTGACGGCGTTGATGCCTTGCTTCTGGAAGGAAAAATCCTGGAAGACGGCACGCTTTCTGGACTTATCCGGGTTGGCAACTATCAAAAATCTCTCTGGCAAGCCATTAAGTCCAACTAAAAACTATACACAATGATGAACGAAAAACTCATCGCGCTCGGCTACTGCGAAGAAAACAGCGACACTGCTCAGCATATTGCCGGGCAACTCGCATCCGCAGGTTTAGCTATTAAAAACATTGAGATTCAAAAAGATGCCACCGGCATCAGTCTTTTCCAACAGTTAGAGGCATCGGATATGCCGGTAATCCTGTTGGTTACTGACAACTTCCTCCGTTGTGTAGGCTGTTTGTATGGTGCCCATCGCCTGGTACAAAATCAAACTAGCAGGTTTTTCTTCATCGTAGCAGATGGAAACCGCCTTTCTGAAGAAAATGGGGAAATGGAAACCGTCCCCACCCACTTTGAAAAAATTGGCGAAATCATCAAATACCTTAACTATTGGCAACAGCGCCATATTGATTTTCGGAAACAACAACGCCAGGAAGGGTTTGACGACGAAGATAGCTTTAACGACCACGTGCGTCAGGTAAAGGAAATCGCCAATGAGATTGGGGAGTTGCTGCGTATGATTAAAACCGGCAATGCCTTCTATCTGAAAGACCTTCAACAACACAACTATCAGAGGTTGTTTGGCTTCCTTGGGGTTTCGGCGCCGTCCGGATTTTCCGCGGATATCTTCTCCCCGACTCCTGCAAGCCCCTCTTCACCGGAGGAAGTATATCAAGCACCCACTGAGGTAACTCCACCATTACCAACTCCAGAGCCGGAAATGCCTCAAGACGAGGAACAGGATGCCGAAATTGACAACCTGCTGGATGAAATCCTCGAAGATCACTATCCAACTCCCGAAGCCGAAGCGCCAATAATCACAGCAACTCCCGAAGCCGACCCCCAAGAGGTAGTGGCCGCCATTGTCCGCGAAAGTGAGCAATTAGCCTTTCAGGGAAAAAGTGAGGAGAACCTGGCGCTACTCACCAAAGCAGTTGCAGAGCATCCCAACGCACCGGAGCTGCGCTACCAGTATGCGCTTACACTCGTGCAGGATAATTTTGATGCTGCCGAAGCCGGCAACCAACTCCTGGTGCTACTCCAAACGCATCCTGAACACGCCGATGCACTCCTACTCCTCGGAGAACTCTATGAACTCGAGGGGAAATTCGGCGAAGCCCGGGCAACCTATGAAAGGCTCACCGCTGTTGCCCCCGCCCATGCGGAAGGGTGGTTCAGACTCGGCAAAATACTTCAGGAGCACTTCCCGGATCAATTACCGCAAGCAGCACACTGTTTTCACAAGGCGCTCGACCACAACCCTGCGTTATCGGAAGCACACTATGAACTGGGCAATATGTCCGTTGCGTCCGGTGATCTGGAGACTGCAGAAGAGGCTTATCAAAAGACCATTGAAAAGGACCCCGGCCATCTTTTCGCATGGTATGACCTGGCCTTGTTGCTGCATCGCCGAGGAGATGCGGAAGCCGCTTATTCCGCATATCAGCATGCCGTCAGAAATAATCCGGAATTAAAAACCCCGCAGAATGATATGTCTTTTGAGTATCATCGCCAGGCACGCACCGGCAAGGCGGCTGAAATTATGGAAAGAGAACAGACGGCCCTCGCTGAGATGCGCGAAAATCTCAACCGACTGGAGGCCCTGCTCCGCGAGCGGGAGGAAGAACTGGAGCGCCTCCTGGAAAGAACCAATCCTGACCAAACCGTACTTATCACCGGGGCTACCTCGGGTATAGGGAAGGCTACCGCAGTGCTCTTCGCCGAAAAAGGCTATCGCCTCATCCTCACAGGGAGAAGGCCAGAACGCCTGCAGGAATTGAAAAGCCGGCTTGAGACTGATTATCAGGTGAAGGTGTTAACCTATCAACTGGATGTGCGCGATGCCCAGGCCGTCAAGTCCTTCATCTCCGGGCTAAGCGGAGATTGGGCAACTATTGATATTCTAATCAACAATGCAGGCAAGGCTAAAGGGCTTGACCCCATTTTCGAGGGTGAGGAGCGCCACTGGGACGAAATGATTGATACCAATATTAAAGGACTACTTTATGTAACCAGAGCGGTATCCCCACAAATGGTGGCTCGGCGTAGTGGGCATATCATCAACGTATGCTCCACGGCCGGTAAAGAAACCTATCCCAAGGGCAATGTGTATTGTGCGACTAAATTTGCCGTGGATGCTCTTACGAAATCCATGCGTCAGGATTTATACACCCATAACGTCAGGGTCAGCCAGGTCAGTCCGGCACATGTGGAAGAAACAGAGTTTGCTCTGGTGCGCTTCGATGGCAATGCGGATAAGGCCAAAATTTACGAGGATTTCAAGCCGCTCAATTCTCGCGATGTGGCAGAGGCCATCTACTTCCTCGCCTCTCGCCCCAATCACGTGGATGTATTGGATATCGTGATGGGTGGCACCCAACAGGCAAGTGCTTTTTTGATTGACCGCAGTGGACGAAATGCATAAACTGCTCGATATTTCGGTGCCGCTTCATTCCGGCCTGCCACTTTGGCCAGGTAGCAGAACCCTGCAAATTTCCAGGGTAATGGATCTTGCCCGGGGCGACGAGGCCAATGTGAGCGAACTGGAAATGGATGTTCATTCGGGTACCCACCTGGATGCGCCTCTCCATTTTCTGGAAGACGGCTTCACCACCGAGGATATCCCACTGCATAAGCTGGTAGGGCCATGTTTTATTGTGGACTTCACAGGGAACAGACGTATCAATGCCACAGAACTGGAAGCGGCAGGTATCCCTGAGGATACGCGAAGGCTTTTACTCAAAACAGACCACTCGGCGCTATGGGGTGATTTCTCCCAGCCATTTAGAAGCGATTTTTGTGCCCTTACGCTGGAGGCAGCCCAATGGATTGCAGACCGCAACTTCTGGCTGGTTGGAATTGACGGCCCTTCCATTCAGATGTACGAGGATTCTTATGATACTCATGTGGTACTCCTTCGGAAGGAAATTGTCATTCTGGAAAATCTGAATCTGCTCGAGGCTGAGTCGGGGCCATCAGAATTGCTTTGTTTACCGCTTCGCGTACGCGGAGTAGAAGCAGTGCCTGTGAGAGCGGTACTGAGCATACGTTAAATGGGTATCATACAAAAACAAGGCATTAGGGACAGTTTCGTTACCTATATTGGCGTGGCGCTGGGTGCTGCGAATACCTTATTCGTTTATCCTTATTTCCTGAAGCAAGAGGAATTAGGCTTGTTCCAGTTTATCGTCAGTTCAGGCATCCTTATTTCCCTGTTTGTAGTTTTCGGCGCACAGGACCTTGCAACCCGGTATTTCCCGATATTTAAACATGACGAGGGGCGCCATCGCGGTTTTTTGCCCTTATTGCTTTTGTTGCCGGTTTTTGGCATTCTCCTGGTACTGGTTGCCCTCGGCATCGGCTATGATGCTTTCCTGGAATATCTGCAGGATAAAGATCCATTAATACAGAAATACTGGTTTTGGGTATTACCTACCGCTTTTTTCTTTGGCCTGAACCATGTTTTGGTGAACTACACCAAGAATTTTTTCCGTATCGTAGTTCCCACAATCATTGAGAGTATATTTGTTAAGCTTATTACTGCAGGGCTGTCATTAGCATTATTCTATGCCTGGATTAGCCTCGGAGGATTTGCTATGGGTATCACGCTGGTGTATGGTGCAGTTTCTATCGGACTTTCAGCCTACCTAATCTATTTGGGGCAATGGAATTTGCGTCCGGATTGGTCATTCCTTCGACCGAACCTCGCCTGGGAAATGGCAAGATTTGGCTTTTTTAGTATGCTGGGTGGGTTTAGTGCCGGTTTCCTCACCTGGTTAGATAGGGTGATGCTTTCCTTACTGATTGAGAACGAAGCCCTAAAAGCAGTGGGCATCTTCAGTATTGCCGCCTATATGAGCTCCGTGATTGATATCCCTCGCCGCTCCTTAGAAAAAATATCTGCACCCATTGTGGCAGATGCCTTCCAGCGTCAGGATATTCCACATATTGAAATGTTGTACCGAAAATCCAGTATCAATCAGCTTATCATCGGAATTTTATTTTTTCTACTAATCTGGCTCAACATCCAGGATCTTTTTGCCATGATGCCCAATGGTGAGCGCTACGTAAGTGGACTACCTATCGTTTTTATTCTCGGTATTACCTCTTTGGTCAGTATGGCCTGTGGCCTGAGCCATCAGGTATTGGTGTATTCTCCTTATTACCAGATAAATTTTTACATGCTGCTGATGTTAGCGCTGTTGAATATTGTACTCAATTATCTGATGATACGCACCTTTGGATGGGGAATCGAAGGAGCAGCGCTGGCTACCTTGATATCCAGTATTTTGTACAATGGCATCAAAGTGATGATTGTTTACCATCACTATAAGATCCAACCCTTTAGCCGTGCTACGGCAATGGTTTTACT
>CAYTNI010000254.1:0-5072 GCA_964439115.1 uncultured Saprospiraceae bacterium | reverse complement strand
CGCTTTTCCTTTTCACAAGGCACTGCGGGTTCATTTACTTCATTTGCGTGAACAGCATCAAATAACTCAGATCGAGATTTTATTTTCGAATCCAATTGCTTACCGTTCATATCTACCGCATCTGCTCCCAATTCAACCAATTTCAGGTTTGCATTTTTCTCCGTGGGCTCAGGATATCGAACATATATTTTCCTGCCTCTTTTCAATCCATCCATTGCCCCTTCCCAGGTGCCGCCTTTAGTATCTGATTCTGCTACATAAATTTCCCTTGCCAGGCCATAAATATATACATTTCTTGCCATGGCCAAACCAACATCCCATCCTGCCTTTGGAAAAAAAGTGCTCAACACTAAAACATCGCCATGTACAATAGGCTCATAATATTTTTTGAAGCCTGATTGAAAAGTCAAAATGCCTTGTGGCAAAACAATAATGCTCTTTCCATTTGCCTCAATAGTGCTATCCAACGCTTGTTTGTCAACACCTTTGGCAAAACCACTTACCACTACCTTCCCTTCTTTGACACTTTTCTTTGCTACGTGATCAGTAAACAACAATGCCTTTTCTCCAGCTTTCCTGGAACCTACTATCGCTACAGCCTCCTCCTGAAGCAGCCCTTTTCTGCCCTTAATATATAGGACAGGAGGAGAGCTTTTTATTTTTAAGTTCTCTTTCAGCACAGCCGGATAATCTGGGGAATTAATGGGGATAATTTGAAAGCCTTCATTTTGCAATTGTTCTGCAATAAAAGCCAACCTTGGGATTTGGTATTTTACAGTCTCTATAGCGGTCTGTTCTTTTTCTCTTAAGGCAAATATTTCTGTCCATCCTTTTCTGTTTAAGGCAAAGAACTCAGCCCACGACATTTTGTTTTCGTGAATAATTTGAATAATGAAGCGATTTGTCCGCTCAACCGACCACTTGGGTAAATGTGCTACCGCAATCCAATATGTTTTTTCAGTGTAGTCGTTCATTTCAGTGCTGTTTAAATATCGCCTCCCACAGTTCTTGCAATTACAAGGGGTGCAATGGTAATGGCTCCAATGTTTGTCAAATATTGTCCAATCTCTTTGATGGTATAACCACTATCAAAGATATCATCTATTAGCAAAATATTTTTTCCTGCAATCTCTTCAGGATTTTGATATTCAAATTTTCCATGCACATTGTCCTTTTTGGAAATTCCGCTTTGAAATACCTTTTGGGGTGAAGTTGCTGCCGTTTTAACCAACTTGTGTGAAAGCGGGATGCCAAGTGTGCGTGAAATCTTCTCAGCAAAGTGCTTCACAAGATCGCCTGACTCTGTTGGCGGCAAATAAAGCAATATATCAAACCGGGTATTCCCGTAATGCTTCCTAAATGCCTTTAGCGTCAGGCGAAGCAACCAATCAGGGAAATCCCCACCACCTTCATATTTTGAATGCCTCAGTGCTGCACCCACATTGGAAACACCATAATAGGATGCAGCCACGCCATTAACTATACGGCTTCGTTGTGTTTCCACCTCCAGCACGGGGAAAAAGGTTTCTCTGAATTCCTGTAATTGCTGTTTCTGCTCCTCTGTTGCCACCACATGCATATATTGTCTAGCATCATTATCGCATACGCCACATGCTCCCTGACTTTCATCTCCAAGATAATGGCAGAGGTACTGCATTCTGCAAGTCGAAATCCCGGTGTATGCAAGCATCTTTTCCAATTCCTGATGCTGTGCATTTCTAAGTGTTTCAAAAGCGGTAAGGTCCAATGCCGGAGCGTCAGGATTAAAGAAGTACTTTTTGCTTTTGCCTATTGCTTGCTCATGTATAATCTTTTGGTCAATCAGGTCAGCAAGGATAACATTTACCTGGGTTTGCTTTAGGTTGGTTGCCTTAATGATTTCATTTCTGCCCAATAATGCTGTTTTGGTAACGGAAATTACTTTCTCATACCTGGCAGCAGCCGGTTTACTTCCTTCAATAAATGCCCCTGGCAACTCTGTATCTTTATGGGGATTATACAGGAGAATGGCATAAGCTTCCTGACCATCACGTCCTGCACGACCGATTTCCTGATAGTAATGAATCGGCGATTGCGGCACTTGCGTATGAATGATAAACCGAATATCTGGCTTGTCAATACCCATTCCCAAAGCATTCGTGGAAACTACGCAATCGTATTTGTTATTGATGAAGTCTGATTCTACACGCATACGACTTTCTGCATCCAAACGACCACTATAAGCTGCCGAGTTAAATTTCAGGAATTGTAACCAGTTGGAGAAAATATCCGTGTTGGCTTGGGTTCCGGTATATATTATGCCTGTTTTTTTCAGTTTGGGTAAATATTCCGCCAGCCAAAAAAACTTTTCATCTTCGCTTTCCATCTGCACTACAAATAAGCGGATATTCGGACGCATCAATTGCCCCCGAATTGGAATCAAATCTGTACCAACTTGTTCAATAATGTCTTCCTGCACGCTTGGTGTGGCTGTTGCGGTAGTGGCCAACACTGGAAAATTCTTCGGTAATAAGCGAACAAGATTTACAATCCTTCTATAGTTAGGGCGAAAACTTTGACCCCATACGGAAATACAATGGGCTTCATCAATCACCACCATAGCAATCTTCATTTCCCTTGCTGCGGTTATCCATGCGGCGTTCTCCATCCGTTCCGGGGCAATGTAGAGAATATCCAACTCGTTATTTTGTGCTTTGGCGATGATGACAGCATTTTCAGCATCTTCCTGATTAGAGTGGATGGCTGCTGCTCGGATGCCCCTATCCTGCATGCTCCGAACCTGGTCTCGCATCAAAGCAATAAGGGGAGAAAAAACAATCGTCACCCCATCTAACTGGGTGGCAGGAAACTGAAAGCAAAGTGATTTTCCAAAACCTGTTTTTTCAATAAACAATACCCGCCTGCCTGCCAACAGAGAACCTATCACCTGCCATTGCAAATCGTGAAACTGCCTGAAGCCAAATAGTTTTTGGAGTTGTATTTCAGCTTGCTGGCGGGTCATTCTATTTACTTTTGATATAACAGTTCATTCGGGTTGATCACGGGCAATATGAAATTTTGCAGCGCCGTTCCCTGCAATCGGGTCAAAAGAATTCCCCTGGACGTGGAATAGGTTACGGAGGACAGCGCACTGGCCAACGCCGGATGTAATTGTATTAATTTTTTATCGTCGGGTTTCGTCAACTCATGCAGATTTTCAATGTGGTAAATAAATACCAGATGAAATTTTCCGAGGGCTTCTTCCGCATTTGCGGCAGTGCTCTTTGTGTTGATGGCAATGGCAAAATCTGCCCGGATGAGTTTCTCCTCCAGGTTGAAACCCAGTTGCAGGGAGTTGTCCAACTCATGCCCTTCCACGTAGGCGGTGTCAAAGTCTTCAGGTACGTCCACCTGGCCTTTTACCATCCTGAATTCCACGATGGTGATTTTTTTCGGGTCAAAAGGGTGGTTGTTATCCGACATTGCTCATGGGATTAAATTCGTTAACCGGCAGCCATTCAATAACTTTTGATGGGTCGGTGGGTTCCGGTTTTTTATATGCGACAAAAGTGTGCATACTTCGACTATAGCCGCTGATAAACGTGGCCGGCGTTTTTCGCTTCGGCACTTCCAGCAGGGGCTCTCCCAATTCTGCCGACAATTTGGCCAATGAGCGCAATGTAAAATTGTGCTCACCGCTCAGCCACTTGGATATTTCGGATGGCTGCTTGTCCATCCTTGCTGCCAGTTCTTTTTTGCTGAGCTTATTTTCGCGCAGTAGCTGGTTGATGCGCACCACCAGGTCGGCATACCAGTCCACAAAGATTTCTACATCTTTGGGCGTGCTGTCTAATATTCTTTGAAATACCCTGCTTCTCATGCCGGTTGTCTTTTAAAGGATTATTTCATGGCTGCCATCGAAATAGCGAAATTCTCTTTGGTTGTTTGTAATGTATATGTCCTTGTTTTTCAGTGCGTCCAATATCCGTTTGGCAAAAATATTGGCTTCCTGAAAGGCCATGCCTGTTTTTCCTCCCTGTGCTGTAGCGGCTGTTTTTTCAGATCCGTTAAACAGCACCACCAAAGTTTCTGATATACGCAGGCAATACAGGCGAAGGGGAAAATGGCCAAAATGGAGGAAAAGCGCTTCTACCTGGTAAGTGCCCGAAGGCGGCAGTGCCTGTGCGGCATTTTCAAACCTGAAGAAATCTTCCAGCGCTCCTGTTTCATCCCCGATCTTTTTGGAGATGAACATGGCCAGTTCCTGCATTGGCCTCCGCAGGGTGATGTGGTTTTCGTATTTCAGGAAAAACTTTTCGGTTTCCGAATACTCAGCATCTTCCCACCTCACGGTGTAAAAGGTGCAAACCTGCCCTTGGTCGTCAAATATTTCAAGTTCAAATCTATTCACTTATAACTGAAATTTTATAGTTTAGTTTCACTTTTAAGTTAATTTTGGGGAATTTAACGATGCTATCAGGGGGCAACCTTCATTTTATACTTCGATTTGGCCGTTCATCAGTTTAGGTAACAGGATGTCGCGGGCTTCTCTTAATTTGCTGTTTTGTTCGCCAAGCGTACTGATTAAGGTGAAAAGGGGTTTCACCTTTTCTGTAAAGGCTCTCAGTTCGGATTCTTTGGGAATGGTGATTTTTTGCTCCCCGATAAATTCTTCAAAACCGTAATTCACAATGTTACTGGCACTGTGTTTTTCGTATTGGGCGATCACTCCGTTTTCCTGGCTTTTCAATAAGTACAAGTAGAAAAATTCGGGTGTTACATTTTCATTAGGTCGCAGCATTTTACAGAAGCTTGCACACATTACAGGTTTGCCAAATTGCTGCAACATTTTTTCAGTAACTAAAATGCTTCTTCCAACAGGTTGCCCCTTGCTACCACCTGAAACTTCAAACACAATATCACCTGCTTGCATACTGCGTGATGCAAGATTTGATTCTTTGTGATAGCGAAACGGAACGCTTTTTAGTTCTCCCTTTTTGGCATCAGGAATATCCGTTCCCCGAATGACAAAAGCAGGTTCGGTAAATTTTTCTTTGTAATCTTCTTCGCCCCAACCGCCACCGATATAAAAG
>CAYTNI010000253.1:1394-5078 GCA_964439115.1 uncultured Saprospiraceae bacterium | reverse complement strand
ACACGCTTCGTGAAAATCACTTTTGAAAATTTTTTCAATAAAATAAAAATGAAAAAAAACCAGGATACGACTACCGAAACAGGAGGTCAACAGGTGGAAAACACCACCACTGAAATGGAGCAAAAAAAGCGACAAAAACGGGGGTGGGTGCCTAGCGAAAAAAGAGAAGATAAATCTGAAACCGCTCCTGCTCCCAAGGGCCGGCGCAGTGCAAAAACTAAGGATGTCGAAGCACCCGTCGCAGAAACTGCTACCGAAAAACCAAGGCGCGGTCGTCCAAGTACAAAAACAATAGAAGACTCCACCAAGGAAGCAAAAGGGAAGCGCACTTCAAAGGCCAAGACACCTGATATAGTTGCTGACCCCCCCGCAGCCGAAAAGCCAAAGCGCGGCCGCCCAAAAACCAAAGCAACTGAAGAACCCGCCGCTGAAGTTAAAACCAAACGCGGCGCCAAAACCAAGGAAACTCCTGCTCCCACAGCAGAAGCTTCCATTGAAACCGCGGCCGAAAAGCCAAAGCGCGGCCGCCCAAAAACTAAAGCAACTGAAGAACCTGCTGCTGAGGTAAAAACCAAACGCAGCGCAAAAACCAAGGAGACCCCGGCTCCCACAGCAGAAACTACAGAACAGGCTCCCGTGTCCAGCAAATTGGCTGAAGCGCCAGGGGCTGAATCAGTGAAGGAAAATGCCCCCGCTGAAAAGAGCGCTGGCCAGGGTTCTGTTTTCCAAAAACTCTACATGGAGAGCCTGGAGGAGAAAATGAATAAATTAGAACGACAAATTCTGAAAATACAGAAAAAGTTACTGAAAATGAAAAAGCGAGTTAAATACATGGAAAAATAATCATGCTTTTTTTAACCACACAACCTTATTTGTATGAATGTATTACTCAGCCTCGGCAAGTATCTCTTTGCCATCCCTTTCGCGATTTTTGGCATCTTTCATTTTATGAGTGCCGAAGCCATGAAAGGCATGGCTTTCGGCAGCACCATCCTCGTTTATCTTACGGGCGCAGCGCTCATAGCTGCTGCGGTAAGTATGCTTATTGGAAAAATGGATAAGCTCGCCTCTGTGCTGCTCGCCGTGATGATGTTGCTTTTTGTGGTGCTGATTCACGTACCGGCAGTTGCCGGCGGAGGTGACGCAGCACAAGCATCTATGCCGGCTCTGCTTAAAGATATCATGCTGGCAGGCGCCTCTCTGCTATACGCTCAGCACGCCAAGGATAAAGCCATGATTGGTTAATCCATCCTGCTATTTCATAAAAAAGGGCTGCAGGAACATTTCTGCAGCCCTTTTTTCTACTAAATCCATAGGTTTTAAACTATTTTACCTTTTTGAGGTTAAAACGGAAATATATTTGTTTCCCATGGTAGCTGTAACGATAGATAATCAGGAAGTGGCAAAAATTGAGCGCGTCGCCAATCTGCTCAAAGTTATTGCGCATCCTCTTCGCCTGGGCATCGTGCATCTTCTGGATCAACATCCACGCCTGTCCGTTTCAGAAATCTGCGAAATGCTGGACAGCGAGCAATCCTTAACTTCACACCACCTCCAGACCATGCGCCTGAAAGGCATACTCTCCGTGCAGCGGGAGGGCCGAAGCATGTACTACTCCCTCGCCCGTACTGATGTATCCCGCATTATTGAGTGTGTAGAGCATTGCCATTATTGATAGTCGTTTTACAAATAATTATCCCCTTACTCTTCTCAGGCACGCATAGCCTCTACAGGTCTCCATCTTCTAATTTTATAGACTGGAAATAAGGCTAAAATGGCCGTTATCAGAAATACAATCAAGGCCTGAATCGCAAAAATACGCCACTCCAACATAGCCGGGAAAATGGGTTCAAATCCGTAAGTTTCCAACATAGCCGCCATCTCCCCGGTAAATTCAATAGGGTTGACCTTGAAAAACCAAACCAAGGGAACCGCCACCAACATCCCGACCAAAGCACCGGTCAATCCAAGTACCACAGTTTCCGTCCATACCAGAAAGGCCAGTAAAGATCTTTGCATACCAATGGCTGTAAGCACACCAAATTCAAAGCGGCGCTCCTGCGTCATCATCAGAATAGTACCAAAAATACCAAAAGCAATCACCAAATAAAGCACGAAATAAACCATGATATTACCTGCGCTATCCAATGCTTTGGCCTGTAAAATATCAGGCATTAAAGCCTTCCAGTCCATGATTTCATATTCATCAGCATCCAGCCTTTTGGAAAGTGCGTGCATAGCCGGAGGAATATCCTTTTCGCGTTCGATCCAAAGTGCTGTGGAAGTAATGAGACCTGGGGCACCGAAAAGCCATTGTGCTCTGGCAAGCGGTAAGTAAACCATACGCTTGTTAAGATCAGGCGACGGGAAGTGTATCAACCCCTTTATAGGGAATTTACCTGCGGCATTGACACCGTGATAGCCCTGACTGACCAACACGAGTGTATCGCCAACCGAGAGCCTGAGTTGCTCGGCAATTCCATCGGCAATGAGTACTGCATCGTCATCCGCATCCAAATAGGCGCCTGCCTGTAACCGCTCTCGCAGCTTCGTCATGGTATTCTCGCGATCAGGATCTACGCCAATCACAAGAACGCCGGCGCTGAGGTTCCCGGAGGATGCCAATGCAAAATTTTCCAATCGGGGCAAAGCAGCCTTGATCTGTGGAATGCCCGCTATTTTTTGCCGAAAGTCATCATCCCATGGAATGGCACGGTCTATTGTCTGATCCTCCCAATAGCCCTGCTGGTGCACCTGGGCATATCCAAAATAATAGTTGACCACATTCCCAATCATGTAATTCCACGCCCCCTTTTGGATAGACTCCATCAAAACCGCCATGAGTACGGCAAATAAAATAGATGACGACGTGATGAGGGTGCGTCGTTTGTTACGCCAGATGTTCCGCCAGACGAGCTTGAGCAACATTTATTGAATGCGTTTCATGTTTTGGATAGAAAAAAACTCATCGGCCATGGGCTTGTCGAAACCCAGGTTCAAATATTCAATCACTGTTTTCTGACCGGGATTGTCGGCGGGTGTTACTTCCATCACGGAGGGCAACCATTTGCCGCCGAGTAGTTTGATGTTCTTACCCACCATGGTATTTACCAGGTAATTGTCTTCATCATAAAATTCTGACTTTAGCTCGATGAAGTCCTTCTTGTCAATCCAAAGAATTACTTTTCCCCAGACTACTGCGGAATTGTCTTTGGGTTTAAGTTCGATTTTGTAGCAATCACGCTCCTGCAGGGTTTCAGCACCAAGTATTTTGTGCGTATAGTCTTCCACTACGGATGCCTGACGCACCAAATCATCATTGGTAAAATCTGAACCCATCCAGGATTGCATCATCATGGATGGCGGAAGCTTAATGGTACGGTCAATGCTGGGTTGCCAGTTCCATATCTCCTTGTGGCGCTTTAAAAAAGCCGTTCCCTTGTCGCGCGCCGGGGCTGTGACCACGATTAACATAAAATTATCGCCCTTGCTCCACGATTTCATTTGCATCTCCCGCTTCCAGGTGGGGCGAATAATGCTCATTTTTATTTCTGCCTGACTGGTTAGTCCGCGCATTTTGGCGTCTGCTTTTTCAATAATCTCTTTAGCCGTCAGATTTTGTGAGAGGGCAGGAATGGACAGTATGGCAAAAAGAAAAATGAAGGCGGTTATTTTTCTCATCTG
>CAYTNI010000253.1:0-1355 GCA_964439115.1 uncultured Saprospiraceae bacterium | reverse complement strand
CAAAAAACCTTCTATGATACCAGAAAATATATCCGGATTACAGAATAGGTCTGAAAGCTCCATTTTTCCAAATGCCAAAAACCTGAATAGGGTATCCTCCGCTTTCGGCAAGTATGCGAAAACCGTCATTTTCCGGGATATCGAGCAAACAGGAAGCTCCATGCCCATCCGAAAAATAAAATTTCTTGTCGTGATAAACCGGAACCATGCCATTCAATGAAAGCGGCAATTGCAGTAGCCATGGATTTTGGCTCAGCGCCTCCGCAAAAAGGCGAGCTGCTTCCCCCAGGGTATCCACGCCCATGAGGACGACAGGCTCTATGGAGACAGGTTTCAGCGATACCGGAACTGCTCTGAGCGGAAAAGCGGAAGGAAAATAGACAATGCTGCCTTCCAGGATTTCGCCCCTGGTCCAGGTGGACTCAAACGGGTTTTCACCCCAGGCGAAATCCAGGAAAAGTGCGAACTGCAAACAGGCATGTCGCTGCAGCCAAACCCTCCGGAATCGCAGTTGCTGCTCGTCTTTACCTTCTTCCACAGCTCTGATGGTCCATAGATCCTCCACGGCAGGCAGACCTTCGAGGTCTTCTTTGCGCTGGTTGAGGCCTGCTGTGGCCAGTAAATCCTCTGTCAAGTCCTGGGGAAGAAGAGATTTGCGTTTAAAGGCTTCACTGAGCAGAAAAAGCTCGCTGATGGCATGAAGAATTTGAGTATGGCGGGGTAAATCGGGATCGGGGATGGCCAACTGGCGCAGACGTCTGGCCACACTTCCCAGTTTGGCATCGGTCATGCGCGCTGCGATTTGCTCCCAGAAGGTATAGGGTTGGGATTCTACAGCTGCCAGGCCTTGTCGGATGAGGTCGCGCAACCAGGCATCGAGCTGCAGGAAGCCATCTGTCATGGTTTGGAGTCGCTTTTCCCGGTTTTTAAGGCGAAGTGCCTGATTTTCGGGGGCTTGCTTGCGCTGGGCTTTGGTAGCCGAATCAATTTGCCTTTGCTTGCTCCAGGCAACAGTTTTTAGAGGCGGCGTATCGGTGGATATCCATGCCTGCGGATAGTTTTGAAGGAGCAACATCAGGGCAAGCCCGTGTTTGCAGGGCTGTTTTTTGACAGGACACGAGCAACGGAAGGCCGGGTGAGCAAGGTCTGCTTCCACAAAATACACGGCACCCTCTGCGCCCCTGCATTCTCCCCAGGCGAAGTGCTCACTTCGAAAACGGGAAAGCCAAACGGGGGGATGAGCCAGGCGTTGCGCACGGCTCCAGGTGTGCTCGTCCGGCGCAAAGGCTCGGATGCGGGAGGGATTCCATTCCTGGTATTTTTTGGAGTCTTCTTCCAATGGATGCCATTTAGTT
>CAYTNI010000252.1:0-5079 GCA_964439115.1 uncultured Saprospiraceae bacterium | reverse complement strand
GGGGCAAAAGTATCAACTTTCTTTGACTTGACGTTCTTTGCTACCTTTGTTACACAGAACAAGGATGTACATGGCTAAAAAGACCAAATATTACGTAGTATGGGCCGGACAAAAGCCGGGGATTTACCGTACCTGGGCCGAATGTGAACTTCAAATTAAAGGTTTTGTCGGTGCACGCTACAAATCTTTTGAGTCGGAAGCTGCCGCCAGAAAAGCATTTGAAGATGGAGCTCCTCCAATTGTCAGGACACCCAAAGGTCAGCCTGCCACCATTTCTACGCAAGTCATCTGGGATAGCATCAGCGTGGATGCAGCATGCAGTGGCAACCCCGGTGCCATGGAATACCGCGGCGTGGACACCAGGACCAAAGAAGTGCTGTTTGAAAAGAAATTTATACTGGGCACCAATAACATCGGAGAGTTTCTGGCCATCGTACATGCACTTGCACTCACCAGCAAACAGGGAATTTCTACACCTATATATAGCGACTCCCAGATTGCCATCGGCTGGGTGTTCAAAAAACGCTGCGCTACCAAACTTGAACGCTCTTCAAAAACCGCAGCATTGTACGAACTTATAGAACGAGCGGAAGTATGGCTACGGCAAAACCATTGGAGTAATCCACTGCTGAAATGGGATACGGAACACTGGGGAGAGATTCCGGCAGACTATGGGAGAAAATCCTGAATTTCGCTATTCAGGATGCCCCATTTGATTGTCTTTATGGAGTTGTTCGAATAGATGCTCCACACGGTACATCTCATCTAAGGTTTCGTCAATAAAAAACAATACCTCCGGCATTCGCCGAAGATGTTTTGCCAATCGCTTGGCCAGAATCTGATGCAGGCGGCCTCTTTCTTCTTCCATCATAAGCATCACAGCCTGTTTATTTTCGGTATTGAATACGCTGAGATATATTTTAGCCGTATTCAAATCAGGCGTCATTTTTACGGCAGTGACAGTTACCATAACTTCTCTACCATATATATAAGGACCCTCTTCCATCATGATCATGCTGAAGTGCCGCTTGACCATTTCGGCCACCTGAAGTTGTCTCTTGGTTTCCATCTCTGCTAGTTTGAGAGTGATTTTCTTCTTTAAATCACAGCAAATCGGAATAACATTTCAGAAACCGCATTAGTTCAATTCGCTTCACCATAGTTATTTACCCGAATTTCTGTAACTTTACCCGCTCTTTACTCCAACACAATTTGTCCTAATGAATGTACTGCTCGACAGCCCGATTGAATATCTTAAAGGTGTGGGGCCTGTACGCGGCGAATTATTGAAAAAGGAGCTGCAGATTTTCACTCAGGGAGATTTGCTCTTCCATTTCCCCTTTCGTTATGTGGACCGCACCAAATTCCATCAAATTGCCGACCTGAACGAGCAAAGCGGATTTGTGCAACTCAAAGGTGTGCTTCGAAGTGTGGACACCATCGGCGAAGGGCGAAAAAGGCGGCTTGCCGGAAGGTTCAGAGACCAAACCGGCGTCGTCGAGTTGGTATGGTTTACAGGTATCAGCTATCTGCAGCAACACCTTCAACCCGGGCAGACCTATGTACTCTATGGCCGGGTGCAGATGTTCCGGGAGCAGATTAACATACCACACCCCGAACTCGAACTGCTTCAGACTGACACCGCACAGCCTGCCGTTTTTTTCGACCCTGTATATACTTCTACGGAGAAGCTGAACAACAAAGGGCTGGATGTAAAGGTGCGGCGCAGGATGGTAAAAGCCCTGCTTGAAAAACTTACGCCTGCCGATTTACCGGAAAACCTGCCGCAGTACTTGGTAGAAAAATTGAGATTACCCTCCCGGTTTCAGGCCATTCAACAAATTCACTTCCCACAAAGCCAGGCCGAACTGGATGCAGCCCGGAACCGGCTAAAGTTTGAAGAGCTCTTCTTCCTTCAACTTCGACTTCTGCAGGCTAAAAACAAAAGACATCTCGCTACCAGAGGCTTCGTATTCGCACAGGTGGGGGATAATTTTCATCAGTTTTACAACCACTACTTACCTTTTGAACTCACCACCGCCCAAAAGTGCGTCATTAAAGAAATACGCCAGGACCTGGGAAGTGGCAGGCACATGAACCGACTGTTGCAAGGCGATGTGGGCAGCGGTAAAACAATGGTGGCGCTCCTTTGCATGCTGATGGCGATTGACAACGGCTACCAGGCCTGTATGATGGCACCCACCGAAATCCTTGCCCAACAGCATTTCAACGCCATCGAAGGCTATTTGAAAGATATGGATATCCCCATCGCTCTGTTGACGGGTTCCATAAAGGGTAAAAAAAGAGCGGGTATTCTTGAAAATCTGAAATGCGGCACGCTAAAAATTTTGGTGGGCACACACGCCTTGCTGGAAGACCCCGTCGTTTTTCATCAGCTCGGGCTGGCCATCACCGATGAGCAGCATCGTTTCGGAGTGATTCAGCGCGCCAGGCTTTGGGCAAAAAGTTCGCCATGTCCTCCTCATGTGTTGGTCATGACCGCTACCCCCATACCCAGAACCCTGGCCATGACCCTGTATGGGGACTTGGACGTGTCGGTGATTGATGAACTACCCCCGGGACGTAAACCCATCCAGACCCTTCATCGCACTGAAGCACATCGGCTCAGGGTTTTTGGATTCATCAAAGAGGAAATCGCACTGGGTCGGCAGGTGTATGTCGTATATCCGCTGATTGAAGAGTCAGAAACCCTCGATTTGCAAAACCTTGCTGAAGGCTACGAAGCCCTCAGCAGGGAATTCCCACCTCCCCATTATCAAATCAGCATAGTGCACGGACGAATGAAAGCCGCGGAGAAAGAATTCGAAATGAAGCGATTCGTGCAGAGGGAAACTCAGATAATGGTTGCTACCACCGTAATCGAGGTAGGCGTTAATGTACCCAACGCCAGTATCATGGTGGTAGAAAATACCGAAAGATTTGGTCTGTCACAACTGCACCAACTCAGAGGACGAGTCGGCAGAGGGGCGGAGCAATCCTACTGCATTTTAATGTCGAGTTACAACCTAAGTCAGGATGCCCGCGAGCGCATTCAAACCATGGTGCGCACCAATGACGGGTTTGAAATTGCCGAAGCAGACCTCAAACTACGAGGCCCCGGAGATATCGAGGGAACCAGGCAAAGCGGCATACTCAACCTTCGCATCGCAGACCTTGCCAAAGATGGCCGAATTCTGCAAACTGCCAGGGAATTGGCCTCCCAAATACTGGAGAATGACCCCGACTTAAAACAACCTGAACATGTACCGCTAAGACGACAAATTGAAGCGGATAAATTAAACTCCAAAGCGTGGAGTAAAATAAGCTAAAAAATGACGAACTCCTAATTAAAAAAACCGAAAAATCCTTGCATATCAATACTCGCAGCCTTACCTTTGTTCGTTGAAAGGCGTTCTGCTCGTACCAAATACTCGGATTCGATTTAAGTGGTTTGACTCAACCCCTTATTCTGTCAAATCCGCATTTGGATTTACATCGAAATTTTCCCAAAACAAAAAAACGAACTACTCATGGAGTGGTTGGGTAATTGGTTTTTGAAATTTTTAATTCAATATTTTACCATGAGCAGGATTTTTTCCCGAATTGTTGTAATAAGTGTTATGGCAGGTGCACTGCTCTTCCACAACAGTTGTCAAAAAGAGGCAGATGCAGAACTTTCAGGCGCAGTAAAAAGTTACCAGCACCTTGTTCCATGGAGCTGGAACGAATTATTTCTAGTGGTAGAGCGCTATGCCGATGGCTATCGTCCGGGCCCGGCACCTCGTGCTTTGGCCTATATGGGATTTTCTGCATTCGAGGCATGCCAGCCCGGTATGTCGGATGAATACAACTCCATCGCAGGGCTTTATCCGGAATTGAGCCTTCCTCCCATCCAGCCGGGTGTAGAATATCACTGGCCAACAGTGGTGAATGGCTCCTACGCCTATCTGATGAAGCGTTTCTTTCCTCACGTGGCACCGGATCTGAAGTTTCGGATTAACCAGCTGGAATCTCAGTTTGACGAATCAGCACTGAATCGCATTCCGCGCGAGGTATTTGAGCGTTCCAAAAAGCGAGGCGAAGATGTCGCCAAGGCTGTTTTTGAGTGGTCCGCCACCGATCCTATCGGTCATAATGCATTTCTTAACGCCCGCCCATCAAACTATGTGCCACCGGCTGGCCCAGGCCTTTGGACGCCTACCTATCCGGATTACAGCCGAGGCTTATTCCCCTACTGGGGTAATGCGCGTACCTTCGCCATTACACAAGCTGACAAACTCTCCCTTCCGCCACTTCCCTTCAGCGAGCAGGTATCCTCGCCCTTGTGGGATCAGGCCAAGCAGGTATATGACTTGAATACACCTACGCTTCAGTTTGAGCAACAATGGATTGCAGAGTTCTGGAGTGATGATGCGCTTACGCTAACCTTCAGCCCACCAGCTCGCTGGATTGCCATTGCCGATCAAGTAGTGGATAAAGAAGACGCTGATTTGGCCCAGGCGCTCTACACCTTCCTCAAGGTAGGCCTCGCCCTGAACGATGCCGGTGTCGCTTGCTGGCATTCCAAATACTTTTACAATTTTGAACGCCCTGTGAGTTACATCCGCCGTTTGCTTGACCCTAACTGGGAACCTCATAACCCTTTCACACCAAGTTTTCCGGCTTATCCTTCCGGGCACTCTACCTTCGGTGCTGCTGCAGCCGAGGTGCTCACCGAAATCTATGGCCCCGGATATCCCATGACAGACCGATGCCATGAAGGTCGTACCGATTTCCTGGGGATGCCAAGAGCCTTCAACTCTTTTAATGAAATGGCAGAAGAAAACGCATACTCACGGATACCACTCGGCGTTCACTTCCTCATGGACTCTCAGGAAGGTGTACGACACGGTCATGCCATCGGCGCTAAGGTCAATCAGTTGCGCATTAGAAAATAATTTCTTTACTATCTTTCGAATACCCCTTCCGCAAAAGCCGCCCTCCATCGGGGGCGGCTTTTGTTTTACCTCTTCTTACTTTGGCGTTTTGCAACCATGGCAGGGTACTCGAAAACAAACCGGAGAAATACCTCTAAAAAAT
>CAYTNI010000251.1:0-5086 GCA_964439115.1 uncultured Saprospiraceae bacterium | reverse complement strand
CTTTTTTTAACTACGAAGATTTGTTCATGTTCTAGTCGTGAGTCTATCCTATCCTCAGAGTCATCCTTTGAAACTGATTTTCTGAATTTCCCACCATTATTGCCAAATTACAACAAAAGGGACATTCATTTTTACATCCGGAAAAAACCTAAAGCGATTCGAATAAGTCCCTGAAATGCGCACCTACATAATGCAACTGTTTGCAGGACACTTTTGGGGAAGATTCATTTTTCCATAAAATCAAAAACCAACCTTTTTTAGCTCTGTAAACAATTAAGTTGTGAAAAAAATAGCCATCCTTTTTCCATTGTCACTGGCCATCGTTTTCCTTTGTGCCTTGAGGGCCCCATTATCAGCTCAGACAGCCATCGGTGGCACCACCCCGGACCCATCCGCTATACTGGACGTCAAAAGCACTTCTAAAGGCGTCCTTTTTCCCCGAATGACCACGGAACAACGCAATTTGATAACCAATGCCGCCACCGGATTGATAATTTTCAATACGGAAACAATGTGTCTGGAAATCAATCTTGGTAGTTCAGCAACTCCATACTGGCAATCAATTAAATGTGGAGGAACTATTTCAGCCCTGAATTGCAATGGCGCCGTGGTTACAGGCGTTTTGATTGCGCAGTCGCCCGCCGCTGGTGTAACAGTGAGCGTGCCCTACACTGGTGGGAATGGAGAAGTTTTCCAGGGCCAGACGGTAACTTCCACGGTGGTTACAGGACTTACGGCCACGCTCAGTACCGGTAGTTTTGCCTCTGGCAGCGGTAATTTGATTTACACCATTTCGGGTACCCCTGCATCAACCGGAACGGCCTCCTTTGCACTGAGCATCGGAGGACAGAGCTGTACGCTGAACTTAACTGTCTCAGTACTGAATATCACCACATTGAGTTGCATCACCGCCATTAGAAAAGGGGAAATGCAGCCCAATTTTATCGCTGATGGTGTATCCGTCATCGTACCCTATACAGGAGGGGACGGAAGTGCACATACCGGCCAAACCATCAATTCCACCGGGGTTACCGGATATACTGCGACACTCGCCGCCGGCAGCTTTGCTTCCGGCGAGGGTACGCTCACCTATGCCATCACGGGTACGTCCTCTACTTCCGGCACCGCTACCTTTGCACTGGATATTGGCGGGCAGACCTGCAATCTCGACCTCATCGTAAGATCCTGTTCTGCCAAGGTGAATGCCACGGATACCAAGATATTCCATTGCTACAACCTGGGCGCCTACAATACGCGTGCAGATCCATTTACACCGAGTTATGAAATCATAGGTAATTACTACCATTGGGGAAGAAAGCCCACCTGTTTTGGAATAGATGGTATGGATGCCACCAATCCTTGTACCAGTCCGATTTATGGCGCTGCAGGCCCCTGGGGATCAACTGACAGCAAGGATAATGCAGGCGCTATTACAGGCTGGGTTGATTATGATTATGCCGCAGATACAGATTGGAAGGATACTGGCACCAAAGGCCTGCAGGATCCGTGCCCGCAGGGATTTCGGATACCCTCTCAGGCTCAATGGGATGGAGTAAGAACCAATAACGGAACCCCCACCAATGTGGAAAATGCAGGGGGGGCGTGGACGGCTGGCTCAACCAATTACGACACAGGAAAAAAATTCGGAAATGACCTGTTTTTGCCGGCTGCGGGCCTCCGGGACAACAATGACGGTACGCTCTACCGTCGGGGCAACGACGGGCTCTACTGGAGCAGTACGGTATCGGGGCCTGACAGTGCCTGGTTCCTGTACTTCTTTAGTGGGGGTACCTCCATGGCCAACTTCTACCGTTCTATCGGCCGTTCCCTAAGGTGCATTGCAGAAGAACCCGAATAATTGACTATTTGCCTATTTGGTTCATAAAAATATGGAAGCATGAAAATATCAGAAAAATTAACAAAAGAGGACGGCAGCCGGATATGGCTGTAAAAGCAGGGGGTATTCTGCGCGGCTTATGAGGAGAGTGCCTTGATGCTGCAGGAGTATAAGCGCCTGAAAATAAATAAAAAATGGGTCAAAGAGCTGAGAAAATCGGTTTGGACTGTGGGTTTTCCGAATCGTGTCCGACCTGTTTTTGAACCCTAACTTTTCAACTTTTATCCCGTCTAAAGATTTTTTTCACTTTATTACCTTATAAATCATGTTAAAAAGTTTGACTTCCATCTGCCTGATGAGTGCCTGGCTTTTAATCGGGCCGGCGGCCATGGCACAAACTGCCATAGGCGGTACTTCCCTAGACCCATCCGCTATGCTGGATGTGCAAAGCGACGAAAAGGGATTGCTCATACCGCGCATGACCACTTCTCAGCGCAATGGTATAGGCTCGCCAGCCAACGGGCTGATCATTTTCAATACTGAAGAAAACCGGCTGCAGATAAACATGGGCGGCCCCGGAACCGGTAACGCTTCCTGGCAAAGCTTTTTTGTGGCAGGGAAGGTTACCGGTTTTCAAGCTAGTACAGCCAGCGATATCTTGTATGTTGGCCTCGCCGCTTCGATTACGGTCACAGTCCCCTACACCGGGGGCAACGGGGGTGATTATTTTGGACAAGTACAAAGTTCTAAAGGGATTACCGGTCTGATGGCAGTGCTTGAGCCGGGTAGCTTTAACCTGGGAAGTGGCAACCTGGTATTCACCATCACTGGTACGCCTATGGGTATTGGCAATGCGGAGTTTCCCTTTTTTATAGGAGGGCTGTTGTATGTGCTTGTGGTTGAGATAACTACTTAAGGATAACATCTTTCACAGATTGATGACCGTGCCTCGACTAGGGTGAAGAACAACCCAATTTCATGTCTCCAAAATTGTACTAACTCGGGGTAGGTAAAGCCTGATGGGTGATGGAACTCAGATTTTCATGAAGGCTACCGTCGCAATTGCCATGGTTCCTTTAATGGCTCATGCTGTTGAGGTTGCTAATCTCTACCATGCTATCTCTGACGCAACCGGAAAGGGCTAATTTTCTGAATTCTCCCCAATTATTGCCGAATTATCCAGATGAGGGTAATCACCTTTACGGCGCATCTCAAACAATTTTACTTATTCAATCACTCAGTAGCTCAACAAAATGTCTCAAAGCCTCTCAAATAATTTTTTAGCCGGCAGCAGCCTCAATGCAGCCTCCCTGCGAAGCTGCAAGGATCGTTTGCTTCTATTAGGTATTTTCACCATGCTCGTATCCGGACTTTACAGCCAAACCGCCATCGGCGGCCTTAATCCAAACCAGTCCGCCATGCTGGACGTACAAAGTACAGATAGAGGGGTGCTTTTTCCCCGGCTGACTACCGCCCAACGAAATACCATCTCCAACCCGGCCAATGGATTGATGATTTTCAACCTGACTACCAACAGCCTTCAAATCAACATCGGCAGTCCTTTAAATCCTTCCTGGGCAAGCATCAATCCACCCGTGGTTTGTCGGGCCAAAATCTCAGCTACCGAATACAAGACCTTCATGTGCCACAATCTGGGTGCTGCCAATCCGGAGGCCAATCCCTTTAATCCCAGTTGGGAAATCAACGGCAACTACTACCAATGGGGTAGAAAACCCACTTGTTTTGGAAAAGATGATGTGGATGCCACCAATACTTGTACCGGTCCGGTTTACGGTGCCGCCGGACCATGGGGGGACAACGATTTATCAGATAACGCAGGGGCCATTAACAATTGGAATACCGTTCACGCAGGTATTACCGACTGGGATGATGCCACCAAAACCACAAACGACCCCTGCCCGACAGGCTTTAGAGTGCCCACCGATGCTCAATGGCAAGGTATAATTATGAATAACACCATGGTTTTGGTAGGTTCTTTCAACAACATCTCCACAAATTACGACAGCGGCCTGTTAATTGGAACCGAGTTATTCCTCCCCGCTGCCGGATTCAGGTCGAGCATTGGTGGCGCTTTATCCCTTCGCGCCTCGGGAGGATACTACTACTCCAGCACCCAATTTGGCCCTCAGGATGCCTATTCCTTCGCCTTTGAATCACCAGATAATTTCGTAACCGGCACGGATACGAGCCTGCAAGGGATGTCGGTCAGGTGTATCAGCGAGTAAGCGTTCGGGTATGGTAAGAAATACAAATCCTTTCACTGAGTTGAATCCAATTCACTGTTTGCATTAAAATCTCAAATCATGGTATCGCAAGGAAAAATCAAAATTTTCGGGACTTTTATAACAATAATAGCTCTAGGTGTTGGGAGTTATGCCCAAACTGCTGTCGGTGGGGCTTCCCCGGATAACTCTGCCATGCTGGATGTACAAAGCACGACCAAGGGCGTATTGTTTCCTCGCATGACCACTGCTGAACGCGATGCTATTGTTCAACCAGCCACTTCACTTATGATTTACAATTCAGAAACGGGCACCCTTCAGATCAATATGGGCACCCCTGCCAGCCCATACTGGCAGAGCATTGAAAGTCCGCGAACCTGTAGGGCAAAAGTAAGTGCAACCACGTATAAAAATTTTCTTTGCTACAACCTTGGTGCATACAGCACAAGTGCTGACCCTTTCACCCCAAGCTGGGAAATATTCGGCGGGTACTGGCAATGGGGTATTCCTACCAGAGCTGCTGATGGTCCGTCGAGCGCTTCCGAACTCAATGACGGCCCATTGGTTGGATGGAATAATAGTATGCGAGCTGGTTTGGGTGCTTGGGTAGATGGCTATAAAACTTCAGATGACCCTTGCCCGACAGGCTATCGGGTACCCAGCGAAAGCCAGTGGAGTGCTGTTATTGACCATAATACGGCTACTTTCGTGGGTAGTTTTAACCAGGAACCAACCAATACGGACGCAGGCATCTTATTCGGTACAGAATTATTTCTGCCGCTCGCGGGTTACAGAGATATACCGGATGGAAAAACTGAGTATCGAAGTCTTATTGGTTATTATTGGAGCAGTAGGTTAGATTATTCGATGTTGGCTGAT
Organism: uncultured Saprospiraceae bacterium; assembly: GCA_964439115.1. Taxonomy (GTDB): domain Bacteria; phylum Bacteroidota; class Bacteroidia; order Chitinophagales; family Saprospiraceae; genus UBA2329. The sequence goes on along the minus strand of CAYTNI010000251.1, from coordinate 127 downwards.
GCATTTGCATTGATTGCCGATGGAGTTAGTCCCTCTATTGCGTCTTTAACATCTGACCGTTTGTATGGCTATTCCATCCGATGTATTGCCGAGTAGTTGGATTAGTAACCGTCAGGGGGGATTAAAT
>CAYTNI010000250.1:0-5096 GCA_964439115.1 uncultured Saprospiraceae bacterium | reverse complement strand
CAGGTATGTGGCGTTCCAAAATCCGGAACTTCCGGCTCCGTCTGCCTCAATCATTTTCTACTCCCGTCAGTAAAGGTCACTAATTTTATTTTTCGCAATGGCACCGGCTGCTAAACGGCCGAAGTGCTGTACGGCTTCATGGAGTGAGGCAAACCGGGGGTCTCGGGTGTGCCCTTTCTGGTAGCGGGCATAGATTTGTTGAATAATAACGGCCACCTTGAACGCCCCAAAAGCGTAATAGAACACGAAGTCGGAGATGGATTGTCCGGTAATAGCGGCATAGCGCTCCAGGACTTGTGCGCGGTTGAGGTTGCCGGGGAGCCAGGAGAGGTTGGCGGCTGCAAGCGGTAGGGCTTTAGCTTCGGCTGCTTCCGTCCAGTAGGCGAGAGTAGTGCCGAGATCCATCAGGGGGTTGCCCACTGTAGCCATTTCCCAGTCCAGCACAGCAAGAATATGGGAAGGGTTGTGGGGATCGAGCACGAGGTTGTCGTATTTAAAATCGTTATGAATGAATGCAGGTTGGGGGTCGGCGGGAATATGAGATTCCAGCCATGATGCGGCATCTTCCATGGCCGGGATATTGTCGGTTTGGGCAATGCGGTATCTTTCAATCCATCCTGTAGTTTGCCGGAAGGTGTATCCTTGGGGTTTGCCGAGTTCCGCCAGGCCATTTTGGTAAATATCCATGGCATGTAAGGCGGCGAGCTTATCTACTGCGGCTTCGGAGATGGCGCGCATGTTTTCAGGGGAGAGGTTGAGCGCCTTTAACGGCGTATGGCGAAGAATGAGCCCCGGGATGCGCTCCATGAGGTAAAACGGGGCGCCGAGAGTTTCGGTATTATCGCAATAGTGAATTGGGTTAGGCGCGGAGAATCCGGCATTCTTAAGCAGACGCAGCACTTTAAATTCTCGCCCCATATCGTGTGCAGACTTGATATTGGCACCGAAAGGCGGGCGACGCAGCACGAATTCGCCCAGATTGGTGATGAGGAGGTAGGTGAGATTGGAATATCCGCCGGGGAACTGCCTGAGTTGTTCGATGCGTTCAAAACCGGGCAGATGGAGGGACAGATAGTGATGTAGCGCCTCGAGAGGGAGTTCCTCTCCGGGTCTGATATCAGCGGTCTGGTCGGTCATAAATAGCGGGATTTTGGACTTTCAAAGTAGGCTTTGGCAAAGTTCACTATTATCAGGTTATATACGGGCATGTTGGATGCGAACCCTTGTCAGTATGGCAATGCCAATGACGAAACAGGTGCCTAGCAGGAGGATGCTTGAGCGCATGCTGCCGGTAATCTGCTCGATAAATCCAAAACCGAAGGTTCCAAGGATGATGGCGCTTTTTTCAAGTACATCGTAAAAGCTGAAAAAGGAGGTGGTGTCTTCGGTCTTGGCAGGTATGAGTTTGGAATAAGTGGAGCGGGAGAGCGACTGGATACCGCCCATGACGATACCTACGGCTGCCGCCAGAAAATAAAACTGCATTTTGGAATTGACATAGTATGCGGCTATACAGATACCTACCCATATCAGGAGCATACTCATGAGGGATAACTTATTGCCGAACCAGTCGGAGATTTTAGCAAAGAGATAGGCTCCTCCAATACCTACGATTTGGAGAATCAGAATGATAGTAATGAGCTCTACGGTTTCGAAATGAAGTTCCTTTTCAGCAAAGGTGGCCGCGAGGTAAAGCGCTGTCTGAACACCGACGCTATAAAAGAAAAAAGCTGCGAGGAAGAAAATGATGTTTTTGGAATGGGCAATACTTCGTGCGACCTTGGCCAGTTCCTGAAATCCCTGGGTGAGGAGATGGGCAGAAAGGCGGTCTTGGGGGTCTTTGGGAAGCAGGCGGAAAGGAATTTGGGCGAATCCAATCCACCATAATCCCACCATGAGGAAAGCAAGCCGGGTGGCAGCTCCGGCATCTTTAAAGCCCAGCGCTTCTGCGTTGAGAATAATGGCCAGATTGACAATCAACAACAATACGCTTCCGATATATCCCATGGCAAAACCCCGTGCGCTGATGCGGTCGTAGCGATCCTCTGAGGCGATTTTGGGCAAATAGGCATTGTAAAAAACCAAGCCGCCGGCAAAGCCGACTGTGGCAATCATGAAACCGGCAACGCCTACCCATAGGTCGTTCATGCCTTCGAAGAAGAAAAGGGAAGCGCAGCCCAAAGAACCGATTACCGTAAAGAAGCGCAGAAAAAGCATCCGCCGGCCGCCGTAATCTGCAATACCGGAAAGGATAGGGGAGCAAATTGCAATGATAAGGTAGGAGAAAGACAAGGCGTAAGCGTATAGAGAACTATTGGACATGGACATACCTGCCACCTGAATCTGATCATCGGTAACTTTAAGAAAGTAGGCGGGGAAAACTGCCGAGGAGATGACTAAAGAGAACGCTGAATTGGCCCAATCAAAGAAAGTCCAGGCTCTTATGATTTTGGGCTGGTTCAAGGCAACTGCGCCGGATGAATTCATGTTTTTTGTTGTTCTTTTACTAAAGATGCAAATATAATTTCTTTTTCAAAGGGCTGATGAATAATTGTCGGTTGGAAAAACCGGGGTTCAAAACTGATGGGAAGCATAAGCAATTGCCGGGTGAATTTTTGTCTATTTGGGGACATTGAAGGCAACAAAGTTTTTGGTTTTCGGCGCTTTTGCTTAACATTGTGCCCTATTCTGCAAAATACCCTCGCTTGAGTTGATTTAAATTTACAATGCATGATGCGAAAATTACTCTTAATCAGCCTTTTACTGTTTTCATCAGCGGCTGTTTTTGCCCAAACTGCACTTGGCGGTGCCATGAAGGATGCCGAGTCGGGGGAGCCCATCATTGGCGGAACGGTATTGTTGTTCAAAAACGGGGTACAGATTACCGGTACCATAACGGATTTTGACGGCAATTACAGCATCACCAACCTTGACCCTGGCACCTACGACGTGGAAGCAAGCTATCTCGGCTATCAGAGTCAGCGAATTGAGAAAGTGGTCATCTTTGCCGGTAAGGTCAATAAGCTCGACTTTGAACTTTCCTCAGGGGTAGTACTTACCACCGTGGAAGTGAAAACCTACCGCGTACCCCTGGTGGAGCAGGACAACACCACCCAGGGTCAGACCATCACCAGCGAGCAAATCAGAAACCTGCCTACCCGTAACATCAATGCCCTCGCAGCGACCACTGCGGGTCTTGCTTCCGCGGATGAAGGTGGCGCAATTACGGTTCGCGGCTCGCGCTCGGATGCAACCAACTACTATGTGGATGGTATTCGCGTACAGGGAAACCTCATCCCGGAATCAGAAATCGACCAGATGCAGGTCATTACCGGCGGGGTGGAGGCTCAGTACGGCGACGTAACGGGAGGTATCATTTCCATTACCACCAAAGGTCCTTCGCAGAAGTTTGCCGGTGGTTTTGAAGTGGAAAGCTCCAAATACCTTGATCCGTATTCCAACAGCCTTTTCGGCGTTAATCTCACGGGACCCATCCTTAAGAATAAGAAAGGAGAGTCTATTCTCGGATACCGCTTTTCCGGGCGCTACACCCGCAATGTAGATGATGACCCTCCCGGAATTCCGGTTTATCGCGTGAATGACGAGAACCTTAAATTGCTGGAGGCAAATCCCATCATCGATATTGGAGGCAATCCCTTTGTGGCAGCCGACTTTATGAGAGCTGATGATGTGGATGTGCTGGATGCCCGCCCATTCGAGGCAAGCACCAGGGCTGACGTTACAGGCAAAATTGACGCCCGACTTTCTAAGTCTGTCGATATCTCCTTCACCGGTTCTTACACCGATGTGGAGAACCAGTTCACTCCCGGTGGCTGGCGCGTTTACAACAGCCATAACAACCCGACCTCCTACTCGGGTACACGCAGAGGTTTGGTGCGTCTGCGTCATCGCATCGGAGGAGGCCAAACCGAAAATACGAAAGGTGCCCTCATTCAAAATGCATCTTACTCGTTGCAGTTTGGCCTGGAACGCACAGGTTCGCAAAACTATGACCCTCGTCATGGTCAAAACCACTTCGGCTATGGCCATGTTGGGAATTTCGATATTCAATGGGCGCCAACTTTTGGCGTACTCTTTGACCCGGATACCGGCGAACCTCGATTTGTGCATCAGGATAACCGCGCTGTACTCCGTGGGTACAGTGCCGCTAATTCCTCCAATCCGGTACTGGCCAACTACAACAATGCGCTAGGTCTTGATTTTTCCGAAGCATTAAACGGTCAGATTCCTAACATCGTTATTGCCGGTGTCAACGACAATATTCAGGGTATTCTGCGCCGTGAGGCTTTCATTGCACCAAACGGTCTGATTTCCAGTCAATTTACTTCTTCCTGGAATTTCCACACCAACATAGGTGCTGTTTATAACCAGGTGAGTAAAAGTGAAAATGATATCGTCACTTTCAACGCCAATGCATCATTTGACCTCGTGCCCGGAGGTTCCTCCGGCAAGGGTCGCCACAACATCCAGTTCGGTGTATGGTATGAGCAGCGCACCAATCGCTTCCATTCCGTGGCTCCCCGCAACCTTTGGGATATAGCTCGCCAGTTGGCTAACAGTCATATCCTCGGTATCCCTGTGGATAATGATGGCAATCCTACTTCACCGATTATTGGCACTACAGAACTTACCAATCCTATTACCGGCGAAGCGGTAACGGTAAATCTGCACGATGTACAGATTACGGAAAATGCAGAGGCTGCGTTTTACCGCCGCGTTCGCAATGCGCTGGGGATTTCCAACCTCGGCCAATATGTCAACGTGGATGGTTTAAGCCCAGATCAATTGAATTTAGATATGTTCTCAGCCAAGGAACTCAATGACCAGGGGCTGGTGAGTTATCTGGGTTTCGATTATCTCGGCAACCGTTTTGATGGCACATTTGAGGACTTCTTTACGGCAACAGATGCGGAAGGTATCCGTACTTTCCCGGTTGCACCTAACCGTCCGATTTACCAGGCCTTCTATATTCAGGATAAGTTCACCTTCAGGGATATCATCTTCCGCCTCGGCTTGCGCGAGGATCGCTATGATGCGAACACCAATGTGCTCAAGGACAAATACCTGTTCGCCGA
>CAYTNI010000249.1:0-5132 GCA_964439115.1 uncultured Saprospiraceae bacterium | reverse complement strand
AAGGGCGCTTTTTGGGAGCTCAATCACTACAACAAGAAAGGAGTACTTACCTCGGTTTCCGCACAGGAAGTCGGAATAGTAGAAATGCTCGACGGCACCTGGGAGGCACAGATTCAGCAAAAAATCAAGGATGACAAGGGTAATATTACCACAGAAGGTAACTTCAGAATGAGGTGCAAGGACGGCACGGTATTTTTCGACGTAGCAGATATGCTCAATCCTGAAATGAAGGAAGGCCTTGGTGAATTAGAGATGTCCATTTCTGGAAATGCCCTGGAGCTTCCTTCCAGTCTGGAAGTTGGACAAACGCTCCCTGACGGTTTCACCGAAATCAAAGCCGGCCCACAGGGCGTTACCATCATCACGCTGCGTTTTGAAATGACGGACCGCAAGGTGGAGGCAAAAGAAAATATCACCGTGCCCGCAGGAAAATTTGACTGCTACAAAATCACCTATACGCTGAATACCAAAACTATCCTTCCAAAAACTTTCACCTCTGCCGTTTGGTACAGCGAGAAAGTAGGAATGGTTAAATCAGAGACCTACGATAAAAAAGGCAACCTGGAAAGCCGTTCAGAGCTGGCCAGTTTTAAGTTGTAATCCATTGGGGAAAAAGGTGTCTAAGCTGGCACCTTTTTCCCCAATTTCAACAATACGAAATAAAGTAAAAGACTCCCAACCCCAAGTAGCCCAAGACAAATCCAAAATCCTCCGCCCAGGAAAGCCGCTACCATTCCCGATACCACACTCAGAAAACCCACCATCAATGCATAGGGCAACTGTGTACGCACATGATCAATATGCGGACAATCGGATGCCATAGAGCTCAAAATAGTTGTATCAGAAATCGGGGAGCAATGATCACCAAGCACCGAAGCGGTAATGACTACAGCGATTACATTAAACAAAATAGCCTGTGCTTCATGAGTTGGAAGCCCGGCCTCCTCCCCTACTCCCCAGGCTAGAGGGATGGCAATAGGATATAGGATTGCCATGGTACTCCAACTCGACCCTGTCGAGAAGGAAATTCCGGCTGCCAGAATGAAAATCAGGCCGGGTAACAGGTATGGATTGATACTGTCGCGCAGGGACGTCGTTAGGTAGGATGCGGTGTGCAACTGATCTGTGACCGCGGCAAGTGACCAGGCCAAAATCAAAATAAGCAAGGCAGGTAACATGGTTTTGAAACCGATAATTATTGCGCCCATACTATCTGCGAGATTCATGATTCGCCCTCCCAAAGTGAGCAGCAATGCAGAAACCAGTCCCGAAAGAGCAGCCCAAAGCAGGGCCACATACGAATCTGCACTTCCGATGACCTTGCCGAGTTTAAGTAAAAAACCAGGGTTGCCCTCCGGCCATAGTTGCGACATTCCCGACCAAACTGCGCCCCAACCATTTCCCTTTGGCGCCACCCCCTGTTCAACAAGTTCTGCATAACAGGCCTGTAATCCTGTATCCAGTAGCGTCAGCATGGTGACTGCGATGACCAGTATGACAGGAATGAAAGCATTATACCACCTTAGCGGAGCGCCTTCTACCGGCTCCAGTGTCTCCGGTGAATGGCCAATTCCCGGCGCCATACTCTTGGAGGCAACCTCGCCCGTGAGTCTTGCGCGCATTTCTGCCCGATACATGGGGCCAAAATCACGGCGGGTATAAATGACGAGCAGCATGAATATTAGCGTAAAAAATGCATAGAACGAGTACGGAAATGCGCTCAAAAATATCGCATAAGGGGTAAGATTGGCATCAAAGGACTCAATATTCGCTATTCCGCTTTCTATATAACCAAGCTCTGCACCAATCCATGTAGTGATAAATGCTACGGAAGCTACCGGCGCCGCTGTACTATCCACCAGGTAGGAAAGCTTTTCCCTCGAAATGCGAAACTTATCAGTTACCGGGCGCATGGTATTCCCCACAATGAGCGTATTGGCATAATCATCGAAAAATATGGCTACTCCAAGGAGCCAGGTGGTAAATTGAGCACTACGCGGAGAGCGCGCAAGAATACTCAGCCGGGCAACAATCCCCGCCATTCCCCCATTTCTGGATACCAAAGCTACCATGCCGCCAATCAACATTGAAAATACCAGAATGGAGATATGCCCGGAATCGGTTAGAGCTTCCAGAATATATTGCTGAACCACATCAAAAAATCCGGTTAGAAAATAATAAGGTGAATCCAACCGCAAACCTCCAGCGATGAAGGCTCCTGACCAGATTCCGACAAACAACGATATCAGCACCGCGCGAAATACCAAGGCCAGAAGAATAGCCACCAATGGAGGAATCACGGAAAGCCAAAGGGGAATATGCTTAATCCTGAAGCCGCCACGGGAAAGAGTAGCTACATGATACAAGCTCTGGCTTCTGGTTGGGGCGGACAATAAAAAGAGCTCGCCCTTGTTATCGGGTTCAACCTCCCAAACTGCCCGGCCCGCTTCAAAATCAAAAGATTTAGTTTCGCCGTTTACTGAAACCGGAATGGGGCCTTCAGCGTCATTCACGGACAGATACAATTTGCCATTTTCCTCTAATACACCTACTGCATTGGCTAGGTCTTGAGCATCCGAGAGCATCGAAAACAGGCAAAAAAAGACAATGCTCAGCAGGAATCTGCCGAAATTAGGTATTAATGAATAAGAACGCAACATAAAGATTGATTAGAGTATCTGTCTGAAAACGCCAACAAGAAACCGTTTTTTTTTAATTTGTCAAAACCTGCGTTATTTTTGATTGTTAACCAAGCCATGAAGCAGTATTTTATCATTTTCGGGATTTGGTGTTGGATTTCAGCGCCTCTTTTTGGTCAATCGCTTAACCTTACGGCTTTCAACACTGAGCGGCTCAGTCGTACTGAGCAAAGTATGAAAGTTTTGGGGGCCTGGGCCACCCTGAATATTGCCGGTGGTGCCATTGGTTTAGCAAGAACCAGCGGAGAGCAGCGAGCTTTTCACCAAATGAATCTCGGTTGGGGGCTTGTCAATTTAGGGCTGGCAGCTTCAGGTTGGTGGACGGCCACACACAGCGATCCGGCTTCTTTCAATTTATACCAAACGACGCTGGAGCATCACCGACTTCAAAAAATATTGTTGCTCAACACCGGCCTTGACCTCGCCTATATTGCAGGAGGTTTCTGGATGATAGAAAAATCCAAATCTGTTCAACAGCATCCTGAGCGATGGAAGGGGTTTGGAAAATCCGTTGTACTTCAAGGAGCCTTTCTCTTTGCATTCGATTTAGGTGCTTCTATATTTCATCAGCGGCTTGAGCGCCTACTACCGCCTTTTTTTGAGAATGCCACCCTGGGTTTTAATGGACAGGAAATGGGACTTTTGCTAAATTTCTAGCTCGGGCAGGAAGGTAGATCCTCTAGAAAGTTGTAGGTGCGGGTCTGGTAGTCAATCAGGCAGCAGTGAGTTTCCAGGCCGTTAGTTACCAATAGATAAGGTACTTGCAACACCAGGTTATACCTCGCAATTTGCTCAAAAACATCCAGGGAAACGTGCACATGGGGCGCCTTGCATTCTGCCAGCAACCATGGCTTGATATCCTGGTCATAAACCAACAGGTCGCAGCGTTTATCCAGTGCATTCAATTTCAGCCCCATTTCCATTCTTATACGTGAAGCAGGATAGCCTTTGCCTTGCATCAGATAGCAAAGCAGTAATTGCCGCACCATTTCCTCAGGTTGGAGTACCAGCCACTTTTTGCGAATGGGATCCCAAATAAGGCGCTGGTCCTCCTGGCGTTTGATACGCAAATCGTCTTTAAAAGACATTAGGTCAACAGTAATCATACAAAATTAAAATATGCAGAAAATACAAAAAATTACTAACTAATATTCGTAAGGCATGGTGAAAAAATTATCTTTGCCATACTTGACTAAAAATGAAACGAAGAACGGCTTTAATCCTGCTTTCAGGAGCTCTTCCCCTTTTGCTGGCTTCCGTGCGGTTGTCAGCGCTGAGTTCGCTTACCCCTTGGATTTCTGAGGCAAATATTAAAAATATTGCGGATAAAGGACGTTGGTGGTTGGATAAGGATGGAAAGTTCAGGCTGAATGATGTATGGGCACTACAGGAAGCCGAACTGACCCCGCTGACAGATTTGATTCAAAGAACACCTATGTATGCCGTAGTATGGGCGGCATTTGGATATGAAGATTTTCCTTACGTCCCAGATGATCCGATTCTGGTCAGTTCAAGCTTTTGTGAAACGATTCAGGTTTTTCATCTAAGGCAGGGCGATATTGACTCGGTTAATTGCGGCTCCTTCACAGGCAGGTCGATGTTGCCGATTAAGGAAAATTTCCTGGCGGCTCCATTAAAGGTACGCCCTCAGCCTGGCGATGTCATTATACTTCGATTTCACAACCCGAGCGGCGCCATTTTAGGCATCCGGGAAGTTTTTCTGGTGAACCCCGGACAGGAACTTTTGCTGCGGCATGCGCTTCAAATATTTAAAACGGACCATATTTATTTTTTCATTATCTTTTTTTCAGCTATGGTTCTGTTACTAACCCTTGTAATATTAACCTGGTCAGTTTATCGAAGTCCCTCTGTACCTTTTTTTGGTATTTATTTTGCCAGTTATTTTGTGTACTATTTAAGGCATTTTGAAAATGAACAACTTCGTGCAAGACCTTTATTTTCTATCCTGGGAGAGGGGCAATTATTCTTAGAGGTATTTTTGGGGCTATCCACAGTGGCCTGTTTACTAATTTACTTAGAAAATCTACTCCATCTGAAGGCCCTAAACCCTGCATTGAGCAGGTCTGTTAAATTATCCAACCTGGCAATTTGGTGTATCATGCCTATTGTAATGGTTTTGGGCTGGTGGGAAGGACTGGATATTTTGGGAAAGTCCTATCTTTTGGTGAAAACCGGCATGATTGCCCTGGTACTTATGATCAGCCTGGTACTTATCTTTCAGCACAAGGAATATCCTCCGGCCAGGTTTGCTGCTGCAGGCGCATTAATTATGGTTATCGGACAATTGATGACACTTTCAGGCCAGCTTTTTGGCGGGCCATTGGTCAAGGAAATCGCGGGAGGGGCTTTTGGCTATTATCTGCTTTCCAATGGGCATGAAATACCGGTTTTTGATTCCAAATTTGGGTTGCT
>CAYTNI010000248.1:4195-5160 GCA_964439115.1 uncultured Saprospiraceae bacterium | reverse complement strand
GGCGGGGTTTTAGATTAGCGCATTCAGTTTGGCAAAAAATACATCTTCGAGGGTTTCCTCGGCGGGGGTAAATCCCGCTCCCGGGTTCTGGTCTGCGAATACGTGGATTTGAGGCATGCCACTAACCAATTTGTGGCTGATGACGCGGTGTGCTTCCATAAATTTCGGAAGCTGCTCCTTTTCCACGCTTTTTTCAAACACTTTCCCGCGGATGAGTTGAAGCGCATCATCGGTGGCGCCGCTGTAGAGCAGTTGCCCTTTGTCCATGATGGCCATGCGGGGGCATAGTTCGCGCACATCCTGTACGATGTGGGTGGACAGAATGACGATGACCTGTTCGCCGATTTCACTGAGGATGTTGTAGAATCGGTTGCGCTCACCGGGATCGAGCCCGGCGGTGGGTTCATCCACGATGACGAGCATGGGGTTGCCAATCAGGCATTGGGCGATGCCGAAGCGCTGTCGCATGCCGCCGGAATAACTGCTGACGGCTTTTTTGCGGTGTTCATAGAGGTTGACTTTCTGGAGCAGGTAGTCCACCATTTCCGTGCGCGCAGCGCGGTTGTCGAACCCCTTGAGAACTGCCAGATAGTGAAGCAGATCGTTGGCTGAGGTGCGGGGATAGACACCAAACTCCTGGGGCAGATAGCCTAGGATGGTCCGGACTTTGTCCTTTTCGCGAAGCACATCCAGGTCTCCAAGGGTGATGGAACCGCTATCTGCATCCTGGAGGGTGGCCAGGGTTCGCATCAGCGTGGATTTGCCGGCACCATTGGGGCCAAGGAGGCCAAACATACCCTTTTCGATAGAAAAGGAAACGTCCTTTAGGGCATGAACGCCATTGGCGTACTGCTTGCTCAGTTGCTGAATCTCTAAGCGCATGTGGTTAGGTTTTTAATTGTAGTTTTAGGAAATTCACATTGGACAAAGGTGCAGCTGGATTTTTGGTGCATAAAAACTTGATG
>CAYTNI010000248.1:0-4185 GCA_964439115.1 uncultured Saprospiraceae bacterium | reverse complement strand
AGGACAAAGGTTTATTTTTACAGCGAATAGTTGCATTTTTTAGGATGAAATACCAAGTATGGTTGACAAAATGGCATTATCCGAAGTAAAATTGGTTAGGGTTCGCTTTTGCCAAATCCGTAGTGTATCTTTATTTTTCGGAGATATGAGAGTCACAGATCACCCATAAAATGCCTAAAATGAAGGGTTCAATTACAAATGCCGGAGCATTTACCGAGGTTTATACGGAGGAGCGTTGTTACATCACGGAGGTGCTCAACCATTCCGGGCAACCGGAGTTTTCCGTGGCTCGTGCCCGGGTTTTACCGGGGGTTACTACCGCCCTGCATGCGGTCAGAGATACGGAGGAACAATACTACATTCTGTCCGGTAGGGGAGAGATGGAAATTGGCTGTGAGGTGGTGGGAGAGGTGCAATCCGGAGATCTGGTGGTTATTCCGCCCGGGGTGCCCCAGCGCATCCGCAACATCGGGGAAGAAGACCTCGTATTCCTTTGTTTTTGCACGCCCCGATTTGAGGGTGAAAACTATGAGCCTTTGGAATAGTTGAAATCAATCGTTCATGTGGCTGGTAATACTGGAAAAGCGTACTTTTGACTCATGAAACATTGTTTCAGCATAGTTGGTGCGCTTTTATTGCCGGTACTGTTCGCATGCAGTGCGGGTATTGTTACAGGGCATCAACTCGGCCGGCACGTGGCTGCGATGTGGCTGCATGAAAGTTCTGTGCGCCACAGTGCGGTGGATGTCTATTCCTTTTACCTTCCGGGTAGCGCTGAACAGGCTAAGGGCAGTTTTTTGAATGGTAAGTCAGGGACTTGTCTGGCCAAGCAGCACCATAAATGGTCTTACACAGCCATGGCGGTGATTGCCCGGCTGAATCACCTCATCCTTACCAAATACCAAAAAGAGACCTGCGCCTTTCCGGTGCGCCTCCGAAAAGCTGACCTCATCTTCCCTTTCCATTATTTTCGGTGAATGGCATGGTTTTCCGCACAGGGGGCAAGCCCTGTAAGAGGGTAGTATTATGTCATTTTCAACAATGTTTATCATGGATTTCGGAACCATTATCGTCGGCGCGGTAGTCGTCGGTCTCTGTATTGTACCTTTTTATATTTTCAAATCAGGAACGGGAAAGCACCGTAAGGAGTTACTTGACCAACTTGCACAACTAGCACAGCAAAAAGGCGGTCGGATTACCCTGTCGGATTACCTGGGCAATTTCGCTATCGGGCTTGATGAACAGGCCGGGGTGCTCTATTTTATTCACGACGAACCCGGGAAGGAAGCCGCCCATGCCATTCCACTCAATAAGGTGCGGCAATGCAAACCCGTCAATCTGAACCGCAACGTGGATAGCGTCAAAGTGGTCGAAAAACTGGAGCTTTTGATCGCCTACCACCATAAGCACGAGGCGGAAACTTCCCTTGAGTTTTACCATGCCGACGGGAGTACTCAACTCAGCGGGGAATACCAACTCCTGGAAAAATGGGCAGCCTTGATCAATGCCCGGGTTGCAGGGTGACGGAAAGGGCAAAAATGGTGTTTTTGAAACGGTATGCATTGAGGTTGTCTTCATTCCAGTGAAAATCTATTTTTGTTGGAAGAAAAGCCCAATAAGGTGTGCTGGATGAAGGCAATTGGCATCACCCCATGCCAACGGGATTAAGGGTTTATAGGACTATGCTGCGACGTGAATGGTTCGACCCCTTCAGGGTCGCGGGTATCGCATTGATGTTGTTCTATAAACCTTTTATCCCTCCGGGATAGGAGTAGCATTGGGATAGTGGCATGAAGTTGTGATAAAAATGGGTTAATACCTCGATTGCTGATAGTTCCACAGTTTAGAGGGAATCTTTAGCGTCGGTTGAAAACCGTTTTCCTTTGCGGTTTTGCGGCTTTGCGCCAGTGATTAGGAGCGCAAAGTCGCAAATCCCCGAAGGACGAATCTTTTCAGAGTTTCCCTTCATCTTCTATGGATGGCTTTCCAGGCCGTTGAAAAAAATCTGGCAAAAAATGTTCTTTCTAGAAAAAACTAAACACTGTTTATTATTTTTGCATCGTTTATAGTTTTATGGGAATATCCGACAGAAAATTAAGGGAAAAAGAAGCTTTGCGGGAGCGCATCTTAGATGCGGCCGTAGCACTTTTTTTGAAGGATGGTTTTGAAAAAACCAGCATCCGCCAGATTGCCGATGCCATCGAATACAGCCCGGCTACCATCTATCTATACTTCAAGGACAAGGACGAGCTGTTTTTTACCATCCACCACCGCGGTTTTGACCTGCTGTTCGCGAGAATGTCTGAGGCCACCGCTATCCACCACCCGGTGGAGCGACTCTTAGCCATAGGACATACCTATCTGAAATTCGCCCTGGATAATCCTGAGTTCTACGACCTCATGTTTATCATGCGCGCCCCCATGACGGCCATCAAGGAACGGGCTTTGTGCGGAGAAATCAATTGTGACTGGCCCCACGGTGGAAAAAGTTTCAACCTGCTCTTACAGACCATGCAGGATTGCATTGACCAGGGTCTCATTAGGGTAGCCGATGCAGAAATTGCCGCACTCGCTGCCTGGTCTATCGTGCACGGACTTGCATCTCTCTATATTCGGGAACGACTCGATATGCTGGATATTCAGGAGCCTGCACAAAAAATGCAGACCACTATGGAAAATTTCATACACCTCATTCAATCTTAAATTTTTTTACCAAAACAATAAACAGTGTTTACAAAATTTACACCATTAATGAAAATTTTGGCATACAGTATGACCGTTTGGATACTCCTCCAGAGCTGCGCCGATATCCGGGGGCAGAGCACCATCTTAGACGGGTATATTCAACAAGGTTTGGAAGCGAATTTAAAGCTTCGCAACAGCGACCTCGCCATGGCGCGAAGTATGGAGGATATCCGCCAGGCGCGGGGATTAGGCCTTCCCTCCGTAGGCGTAGATGCCACCTATACCCGCGCTACCGGAGGGCGTCGGATAGAAATTCCGGTAGGCGACCTGGTCAATCCGGTTTATCTGACGCTCAACCAGCTCACCCAAAGCAATCAGTTTCCGCAAATTGACAATGTCACCGAGCAGTTTTTGCCCGACAACTTTCACGATACCCGCCTGCGGATAGTACAGCCACTGTTTCAAACTGAAATCAAATATCAAAAACTCATTGCCGAACAGGCCGCTGAAATACCCGCTGCGGGCCGCGCCGTATTGGCCCACACACTAAGGTATGATATTGAAATGGCCTATCTGCAATACCTGCAAAGCCTGGAAGCACTTGGCGTCCATCGCTCCGCACGGGAAGTAGTGGCGGAACAGCTTCGCGTCACCCGCCGACTGCTGGAGCAACAAAAAGTTACCCGCGATGCGGTATGGAATGTGGAATACGCCATGAGCCGCATAGATGCCGACCTGGCACAGGCCCAAAAGCGGGTGGCGCTTGCCGGCAGCGTATTCAATTTTCAGCTCCAACGGGATTTGTCGGCCGCCATTGAGGTGGACAGCGCATTTTGGGAAAATACGGCACCTTCGGTTCCCTCCGTAGAGGAGTTGCTCAACCAGGCCATTACTCTGCGCCGGGAACCGACTCAGCTCGCCGCAGCTACCAGGGTCAATGCTTCTCTTCAAGACATGCAGGAACAGTCGCGCAAACTGCCCTCCCTCGCCCTGGCGCTCGATGCCGGCGCTCAGGGCTTTGGTTATACCTTTGGCTCCGACCAGTGGTATGCCCTCGCCGCCATTCAGCTCAACTGGCCCCTCTTCCGGGGCTTCCGGCGAAGCTCCGAAGTGCAGGAAACGCGCATCGCCGGCATGGAGCTGGCCAACCAGGCCGAGCTGTTGCAACAGCAAATCCGTCTCGAAGTGATGGTGGCCTGGCACGAACTGGAAGCAGCCCGTCAGACCCTCGTGCAAGCGGAAAAAGCCATTGAAAGTGCCCGCGCCGCCTTTCAGATCGTACAGCGAAAATACGAACAAAACATGGCCATTCAATTAGAGTGGTTTGATGCACAAAACAAGGTGACCACTGCCGAAATCAGCCATTCTTTGGCACAATTGGAAATCCACCTGCGCCGGGCAGCCCTGATGAAAGCTGCCGGATTGCCCTAAACCACATTTTCTCATTTTTTAAAATAAAAATTTATGCGTAATATATTTACAATCAGTTTAATAATCAGT
>CAYTNI010000247.1:0-5198 GCA_964439115.1 uncultured Saprospiraceae bacterium | reverse complement strand
TCAAGCGACAGTATTGTGTTGGGTACCGCTGTCAATGATCAACATGAACATATCCTGCCCGACACTATGGTTTTTTCATTTGAAAGTTTGCGCATACAAAGTACAGCCGGTCTAAACATCCATCTGGGAGATTATCAATTATCGGCAGCTACGGAAACGGAATGGCATTACAAACAGGGCAACCGGGAGTTTCACCTTAGCCGCACAGGTTTCGACACCCTCCGAATAACGCAATTACCGGATGTGGAACAAAAGATAACGTTGGTAAGAACCCCCCGAATACAGCGATTTGAAATGTCGGGAGATACTGCGCCGGTAGTCATGAGAAAATTCTGGCATCTGACCTATTTTTCAGGATCTAATAGAAGCCATCCCAAGGAAGAAGCGATGCAGATTCAAGCCGGACACCTGGAACATCTTTCCGTCCTGGCCAAAACCGGCAAGGCTTGTGTGGCCGGTCCGACAGACGGCATTGGCGAAGTCCGGGGATTCATCATTTTTACCACCGCCACCATGGAAGAAGCTGTTTTTTTGGCCAATATGGATCCCGCCGTCAAGGCCGGCAGGCTTTCTTATCGCATAGATCCCTGGTGGGCAATGGAAGGGGCTGTGCTAAAATAATACAACATCAGTAAATTGCCCTTTGGATCAAATCGTAGGGGTTTAACCTGTTCAAATCGAGGGTAAATGCCACCCGGTTAAAAAAACCGCCACGCTCGGCAAAGGGTAATTCCAGATTCGGCGAATTGACCAGGGGGAAATAAATCCCTGCCACGCCTTTGCCCAGCTCGACCGCAAGCCCTCCACTCCACAGAATCTGGTCTGCCAGTCGGCTGTTGACGCCAGTGGGCATCGCATTGTCAAAATAGCCAAGGTCAAAATACGGCTTTATGGGGATGGGCAAATCGGCAATCAGGTTGGCCGCTACGATGAAGTTATTACTCCTGCCGGTGGAAAACGCTGGTCCGGTGAGTACTTTCATACCCCCCTCCCGTAAATGAATCTGCTGCGACCAAAATCCCTGCGTGGCCATCCGGCCGAAATAGTAATCGTCAAACCTGTAATCGTTGAACCCTTGTGCACTAAGGTTAAACGCCTCTGGATAAATAGCGCCTCGGTTTCTTCGTTCGTTGGTGACAAACCCACCTGCAAACAGGCGCAGTCGAATTTCCCGCTTCGGAGCGTAGGTGAATGCCGCTTTCCACTCGGCAGAGGCTTTCCAGTAATTGGCCCCCACCGGCTGCTCGGTGGTCTGCTGGTGCTCCAGCGCCAGGAAAAGAGACCGGGGGTTTAATGTACGGCGCTGCTCGCTTCGATAACTCCATTCGTATAGAGTGTATGGCCGGTTCACCAAGCTAGAAAATACTCCGTCAGCGGAAAACGCCGGCCGCTCCGGCATCAGGTGAACAACCCGCATCTCCACGCTGCGGAATAGCGCAGAAGTGGCCGGCCGATGCAGCTCCAGCCGCAAAAAGGGCATGATACGGGTATATCGCTGCCGGTAATCCTGCAAGTCGTTTTCCTGAAAGTGAAAGCTCCGGCCATTCACCCCCACATGGATGCCATGGACCACCTTACCCGCAGGATAAAAATGCCGCTGAACATGGGCAATGCCCGTCATACTTTTACTGCCTGAGGCATAAAATGGCACCACTACCCATTCCCATGGACGTTCCGGCAATGTAGTATTGTAAAATGCCGCTCCCACCGACAATCCATCATACACGTTTCCTCCCAGCAAAGGCGTAGCAAACAAGGTGGTATGGAGGTCGTCTTCCGGTGCAGGTATTAGTCGTATGCGAAGCGGTTCAAGTTGGTTAAAAAATCTCCGGTTCCAAATATGATCGTTGCGCCGGTTGAACTCGGTAGTTATGCGGTCAGGGTCCAGACTAATCCGATCGAATGGCATTTTGGGCAGGGTTACCTCCTTCAATCCGGAGAATCCTTCATACCAACTGCGCCAAACGACAGAATCGTTCCTAAGGAGGGCAAGCTCGAAAGGGGCGGCAATTTTTCCCGCATTACCTACGCGAACCACCATGTCGGAAGGATTTCTATGTAGTTGACGCAACCGATAGTCTAAATGACGGTTGGAAAACAACAATCCATCAAAAAACCAATCGGTATTTTTTCCGACGGCGCTGTCTATGGTCGCTCTGAAATCTTCGGGATAAGGATGCCGGAATTGCCATTTTTGAAAATAGGCTTTCATGGCGGCATCGAGTTTTTCGCCGCCGAGATATCTTTCGAGATGACCGAGTACGATGGCCGGTTTGGAATAAGCTCCGATGAAATAATTCAGACCGCTCATCGCTGCAGAGGGCGTTTCAGGCGCTTGATCCTGATGCCGCCGGGCGAGCAAAAGCCAGGCTGCTTCTTCAAGACTCATGCGGGAGCGCCCGCGCAAGACCCGCGGGATTTCAAAATATGGCGCTCCATCGCTGTAATAGCGAGTCATATAGCGTTTTTCATACCAGGAATTGATGCCCTCGTCTAACCAGGCGTGGTCGCGTTCATTGCTGGCCAGGATACCGTAAAACCAGTTGTGCCCCACCTCATGGGTAATAACTTCATCCAGCGCTTTAGCATCAGATACACTTCCAATGATAGTAATCATGGGATATTCCATACCGCCGCCGGCACTCAGTGCGCCTTCTACAGCGGTTGCCTGCGGCCAGGGATACTCACCAACTTTCTCCGAATAAAAATCCACAGCGCGTGCCACATACCGGACTGCATCCTTCCACAAGTGCGCCTGGTAGGGGGTAAAAAACGCCCAGGTCTCTACCGTTCTGCCGGAAGGAAGTATCAGATCTTTTTGGGTAACGAAAAAGCGCTTATCTGCAAACCATGCAAAATCATGCACGCGGTCTGCGGTGAATCTAATGGTTTTCTTTTCAGGGGAGGAGGGTGGGAAGGGCGCCTCCTGATTCGCGTCCGGCCAGTTTTCCATTTGGTCAGCAGTGTGTCGGAGGAGTTCGCGCAGCCGCTGTTGTTCGCTTTCGGTTTGCAAGTTGCCGGTTGCGGCCACGGTATAATTGGCCGGCAGGGTGATGGATACATCAAAAGAGCCAAATTCGGAGTAAAATTCGCCCATGTCCAGGTAAGGCATGGCATGTACGCCTTTGTGGTCTATCACTGCCGGTTTGGGATACCACTGGGTGAACTGGTAGGATGTCCCTTCGCGGCCGAGTCGGGAAAAAGATGCCGGAATGCGGAGGGTAAACGGCGTTTCCACCAGGATGGAATCCCCCGGGTGTAAGGGAGCGGGAAGCTTCAGGTATGCAATATCTGGATTATGAGTGTCCATTTCCCAGGATACCTGCTGCTGGTTCACCTGAAAGTTCAGGCCGGAAAGCCCTCCCAGGTCTTCTTCGGGGGCAAAGTAAAATTCAGGGTTTCGCATCCGCAGGGATTGTTGGGCAAAAGCAGTATGACGTTGGCTATAAGCATTCGGCCAGAGGTGAAAAGTCAATTCCTCCAGTGTATCGGGGCTGTGATTGATATACCGGATGGAGATATGACTCTGAAGCGTATGGTGCTCGTCGTCGAGTGTGGCTTGAATGGTGTAGTGCACCTCCTGTTGAAAATAAGGTGCCCTGTATTGTGCTTTCAGTCCTGGGGCCACCAGGGCGAAGACCAATACACGCCAGAGCCATTGCGGAAAACCTTTCATTACTAAGACTTTCTTCGTTCAACCGCAAAGATAACAGCCGGGCGGCAGCCCTTCAGCAGAAAGAAATTAATTCCGTAACTTTGCCAAATGACGCACCACGAAATTATAGAGGAACTAAAAGCTGGAAAAGTTCGCCCCGTATATCTACTCCACGGGCAGGAGCCTTATTTCATTGACGAAGTTTCCAACTACGCCGAGCATCATCTGCTGAACGAAAGCGAGCAGGCATTCAATCTCACCATTTGCTATGGCAGGGATACCGAGCCTATGACTGTAGTAGATGCCGCACGGAGATACCCTATGATGGCGAGATTCCAGGTCATCATTATCAAGGAAGCTCAGGACATGAAAAACATCGGTGAGCTCCAGAGTTATGTCGAAAATCCTACCGATACTACCGTCCTGTTCATTTGCCATAAGCACAAACTGCTCCGGATGAACACTAAATTAGGCGCTGCGCTCAAGGAAAAGGCCCTGATCATGGAGGCCAAACCGTTGTATGAAGATAAATTACCGCCTTGGATTGAAAACTATCTGAAGTCCAAAAACTATAAAATTACCCCCAAAGCACTGAAACTCGTAGTGGAGTATCTTGGAGCACAACTTTCCAAGGTGGTCAACGAAATGGATAAGCTGGCGCTGCATCTGCAGCCAGGCACTACGATTACAGAAAATCACATAGAAACCTACATTGGTATCAGCAAGGATTACAACGTGTTTGAGTTGCAAAGCGCCCTGGCAAAAAAAGATACAAAAATTGCAGGCCGCATTGTTCAATATGTGGAATACAACCCCAAACCAATGCCCATCATCATGGTGATTGGCGTACTATACAACTTCTTCAGCAAATTATGGGCGCTGCACACTTCGCCACATATCTCTGACAGGGAGTTGGCAAGCACGCTGAAACTCCGAGGTGAATATGCCCTGAGAGATTACCGCGAAGCGGCAAAATACTACTCCCGGACCAAGGTGGAAGATGTTATCGCCATACTCCACGAGTACGACCTCAAGGCCAAGGGGGTTACCGTAGGTTCCAACAGTTATACCCCTGGCCAACTCCTCAAGGAGATGGTGTGGAAAATCCTCCACTAAACACCTTGCTGCATTAAAGGAAAACAATTATTCCATTTCAAAAAAAGTTTCTACCTTTGCGCCCCGGTGGGCGGCATACGACCAGCTCCCTCCAAACCCCCCAGGGCGGAAACGCAGCAAGGGTAGGCAGGTTGTAGCGGTGCGATATGTTCGCTCACCTTATTTTTTTTATCCAAAGGGATAAACTATTGAATATTAACCCTATCTTTGTACTAAATTTTAGCTGAAATGCAGTTTTTCATAGACACTGCCAGCCTAAGCCAAATCAGGGAAGCCAATGATTTGGGCATTTTGGATGGCGTCACTACTAATCCCTCCCTCATGGCAAAAGAGGGCATTACCGGTGACTCCAACATCATGAAGCATTATGAACAAATCTGCGAAATTGTGGAAGGTGATGTCAGCGCTGAGGTTATTTCCACGAATT
>CAYTNI010000246.1:0-5210 GCA_964439115.1 uncultured Saprospiraceae bacterium | reverse complement strand
TATCTTCAGCTTTGTAGGGATGGTGGCCAATCGCATCACGCCGGCACCACTGAGAGATCTGGTGGAGCAGAGCTACAAAAAAGTAGAAATGTCAGAGGTTGCCGCGGCAGAAAGGCCTTCCTTTGACCTGGTGCGTGCCTCGGTAAACCTCACCGTCGGAAGTATGCTCATCGCTTTTGCCACGTCGCTTAAACTTCCCCTTTCCACCACTTATGTCACCTTCATGGTGGCAATGGGTAGCTCTCTGGCGGATAAGGCCTGGGGCCGCGACAGTGCCGTATATCGCATTTCCGGGGTGTTGAATGTAATTGCAGGGTGGTTCTTTACCGCCATTATTGCCTTTACGGTTACGGCCTTGGTCGCCTGGTTTATCCATACGTTCGGCCCCTGGGCGGTTGGCGCTTGTGTAATAGGACTTATCTACTTTTTTTACCATACGTACGCCGTTCACCGCAAGCGGCAAGCCGTTAAGGAGGATATGACTGCTGCCGTTCAGGAATCTACCATAATTCCGGCCAGTACGCTCGTGGATGACACTTCCCGCAAGGTAGGACAGACGCTGAAGCTCATCGCAGAAATCTATCGCCATGCTCTGACTGCTGTATTGAAAGACAATGCCAAAGGACTGCGCACAGCCAAAAAGGAATTGGAAACGCTTCAGCAGCAAAGTGCAAACCTTCGCAACAAACTCTTTTTTGCCGTAAAACGCATCGAAGAAGAAAAAACGGAGGCCAGCAGGCTCTATCTCATGGTGTATGACCTTGAACAGGATCTCCTCCAGTCCACCTTCCAGGTGGTGCGCACCTGTCGGGAACATGTGGAAAACCGACTCACACCCCCTGAAAAATCACAGGTCAAAGCCTTGTTGTCTCTGCTATCCAACCTGGAACAATACCTCAAAATGGTTTCTATCCGGATGAAAGACCGTCAGTTTGCCCAAGTTGATGACCTGAGCGCAAGCCGTACCGCACTACTCTCCGAATTAGAACAAAACTTATCCTCGCAAATCAGAGGCATCAAATCTTCTCAGTACGGATTCCGCAACAGCGCACTCGTTTTCAGTCTGCTGCTGGAAACCAAAGACCTGGTAGAAATTACACACCGATTCGTGGTCTTGTATCACAGCCTACACCACAATGGCCATCTCGCCGATTATTCTTTTCTGAACGACGGCGGCAAAGCATAACTTCGTTATTTCACGATGGCGTCATAGAGTGACTGGTGCAATCTGGGGCGGATGCCCAGTTCGTAGAGCTTGCGGTTGTCGCGGGTAGGATACACCCTGTTGGAAAAGAAAACCAACAGCAACCCGCTTTCAGGATCAGCCCAGGTGAAGGTGCCGGTATAACCGGAGTGCCCGAAGCTCGACTGGCTGGCGCTGCGTGCGGTGTAGCTCTTCGCCGGGTCGTACTCGGGCAAGGGGCGGTCAAAGCCCAATCCCCGATGAATACCCTCCCCGCAAAATGCACATCGGGTGAACTCCTCTAGTGCGGCTTTCCGGATGAACTGCTGCCCGCCATATACTCCTCCATTCATATACATTTGCATGAGCTTGGCAAGATCATTGGCGGCACCGAAAAGCCCCGCATGGCCACTGATACCGCCAAGCATGGCCGCTCCTTCGTCGTGTACCGTGCCGTGAAGCTGAACCTTGCGGAAAAAGGTGTCCCGCTCAGTAGGTACGATGAACTGTTTGGGGAAATACTCCAAAGGGTTGTAGGTCAGGGTATAGGCGCCGAGCGGATGATAGAAGGTCTGTTTGAGGTACTGCTGAAACTCCGTGCCGGTGACTCGCGGAATGATCTCCGGCCATAAATAAAAGGAGAGGTCTGAGTAAACATAGCCCGGTTTTTCGTTCAGCGGGGAGCGTTTGATGCTTCGCAGCATTCGATTTTTATAGCTGCGATGAAGCCACAGGCTGTCCGTCACGAATACAGGATAGGCCTTGCCGGCTTTTTCTGAAAAAGTACGCGCTTTGAATTTGCCGGTATTCTCCAGGGTGGGCTGCCACCTCTTTTTCCATGGATTGCTTGCATTACCGCGCAGCGTGCCCCGCCAGAACGGAATCCAGGCCATCAGCCGGGCATTGTGCGCCAGCATCCTCCGGAAACTCAAATCGGCTTTGTTCGAATGGGTGAAGTCCGACAGGTACTTAGACATAGGGGCATCGAGATCGAATTTCCCCTCCCCATACAACTTCATCGCCGCAGGCAATCCGGAGCTGATTTTCGTGACACTGGCAAAATCGTAGATATCTTCCAGCGTTACGGGCTGATTTTGCTCGAAGGTGTGATATCCGAATGCCTCGTGATAGACCACAACGCCATTTCTCGCCACGAGCACCTGTGCGCCCGGGTAGGCGCCGCCCTCAATGCCCTGCTGTACGATAGCGGCGATACTGTCGCGAAGGCGGGTAGCGTCCATGCCGGCCACTATCGGCGGCGCATATTGCAGGCGAAGACCACCCGCGGTTTTTAATCCGCTGCCGGCCGGAAAAGAACTGCCAAGCGCTTTTTGCAGAGCTCCCTGAACCGGAGCACCTCCAAAGACGGCCTGCGCGGACAGCGACTCAGCCCAGAAACCTATTGCAGGATTGTGAATCCAGGTTTGGGACTCCTCAAGCCAGGGCATCAGTGAGTATGGCCGCTCGCTCCCAAAGGTAAGGACGATGCTCCGGTGTTGCTGCAGGAGCTCTTTTAGGAGGAAATGGTATTGAAGATACCCCGGCGTGAGGGCATCGTCTCCTGCATCGCGGAGGCCGAAGATGAATAGGTCGTAGAAAGCAGCCTGCTGTGCGGCCCATTGGCCTGCCGCTTCAGCCGACAGTCCGTCGGGGAGGCCGGGGGTGGCCACTGCGGTGTATTTGGAGAGGTATTTTTCCAGCGTACTTTCTGACAAACCATTGAGATCGAAGTAGGCGATGCGAAGGGAATCCAGCCGCTGAAGGGGAATAAGATTACCTTCATTTTGAAGCAGCACCATAGTTCCGGCCGCCTTGTAGTACGCTGCGGGAGAAGCAGCCTCATCAGATTGTGCACCGGCGAGGTAGGGGAAAACAAAGAAGCCAAAAAACCATACGGAAAGCCTGAATTTCATAGAAACACTCATTTTAGACCTGCAATTTCGAGGTAAAAACTTAAAAGTAGGACGATTTTGGGAATGTCGTTGATTTTTATTCAGGAAATTTCCCAACCTGGAACCTGCGGTTAACCTGGATAATATTCTCTGAAATCTTTTTACTTTGCAGAAAAAAATGCCTCGCACACTACAGGTTGCTCTTCTTTTGACGTTATTATTTGCCATTTGTAGTCCTTCGGAAGTATGGTCACAAAGAAGCCGGCGCAGCTCATCGCGATTTAATCGCCCGGTTTCTTCCCTGGTAGCCAATTCCAGGCTGTTCAACCAGGCGCATACCGGCTTTGTGCTCTTCGACCCGGTGAAGGGAGTGACTTTGCAGCAGCGCAATGCCGACAAATACTTCACCCCGGCTTCCAACACCAAGATTTTTACCTTGCACACGGCATTACAGCTCCTGGGCGACAGCCTGCCGGTGCTGCGCTACCTCGACATGGGCGATACGCTGGTGTTTTGGGGTACCGGATATCCCGGCTTTCTGAACCCCGACTTGCCCCCCGACAGCACAGTGGTGGCATTTCTGAGCAGTCGCCCCGAGAAACTGTTTTTTACCGATTTCAATTTCAGGGACGATCATTTCGGGCCGGGATGGTCCTGGGCGGATTATGCGGAATACTATCAGCCGGAGCGCTCACCGATGCCCATTTACGGCAATGCGGTACGTTTCCGCTCGCTTGGGCCGGATAGCGGGTTTGTGGCGTTTCCGGGATTGTTTCGCGACAGTCTCGAGTATGGGCCGCATCTGGAAGAGGATGAGGAAGCCCGGATTCAGCGCGTGGAGCGTGGCAATGTGTTCCACTACAATGCTGCAGCCCGCAGGCCGGGGTTTGAGGAAGAATCTCCCATGGATATCTCTTCGGCACTTTTGGTGAAGTTGTTGGCAGACACCCTGCGGCGCAGTATAGGCATTATGGATGCCAACATGTTGCCGGCGGGTTCGGTCAGCAGCTTGTACGCTCCGGTGAATGATACCCTCTATATGAGATTGATGCGCAACAGCGACAATTTTGTGGCGGAGCAATTACTGCTGATGTGTTCGGAGCAGTTGTACAATATCCAGACGGCCGATAAGGCGATTGCGCATGCCCGGGAGCGCTTGTTTGCCAGAGCCCCCGACCGGATGGAGTGGTGGGATGGTTCGGGACTTTCGCGGTACAATGCCTTTACGCCGCGCACGGTGGCGTTTGCGCTGCATCAATTGTACAAGACGCAGCCGCTGGATCGGCTTTTGCAGATTTTTCCTGCCGGTGGGGTATCGGGCACCATTCGCGGCTGGTACGGCGCCAGAGCCGGGCGGCAACCCTTCGTGTATGCCAAGACGGGTTCGCTTCGATACGTCCACTGCCTCAGCGGATTTGTGCAAACCCGAAGAGGTAAAACCCTGATTTTTAGTTTTATGCATAATAATTTCACCGTTAATCCCGACGATTACCGCGAAGAGATGCAAGGTATTTTAAAGAGAATCTGGGAGGTGTATTGATGCCTCTGATCATCCAATAATCCAATATATCATGGCCCCCATACACGTCACCTGTGCCATTATTTCCTTCGGCGACACCATTTTGGTGGTGCAGCGCAGCGAACGAATGAGTCTGCCGTTGAAATGGGAGTTCCCCGGAGGTAAAGTAGAAACAGGCGAGTCGGAAGAAGATTGTATCCTTCGCGAAATCAGAGAAGAACTGAACATTGAAATCGAATTGGTATCGCGATTGGAGGCATCGCAGTATGATTATCCCCATGTTTCTATTTTGCTGATTCCCTTTACGGCCATATATTTACAAGGCGAAATAAAATTGTCAGAACACAAGGAATACCGGCTGCTCCCCAAAGCACAACTCAGAGATTTAGACTGGGCACCGGCAGATTTGCCTGTGTTGGATAGGTTTTTATAAAATGTACCCTTATGAACGAAGGTATTTACGAAGAACTGGTGACCAGATTGGTGACCCAAAAACTGGCTCAAATTGACCGACAGGGTTTTTATATCCATCAAACAAAATTAGACAAGGAAGAAGCCGCCTTATTCCTGTCCAAACACCTGTCGCAGACCATCAAGCATGTACTGCTAAGCATCA
>CAYTNI010000245.1:0-5224 GCA_964439115.1 uncultured Saprospiraceae bacterium | reverse complement strand
CGTATAGAAAAAGATGGACCCATACCCAAACGCCAACATGGAGTGAAATGCAATGAACGTAGTATTTTGTACATAGAATCCGAGGAAGATGGCGCCGAGGAAATAGAGTGCAAGTAAACCTTCTCCGATAGTTGTCCATTCCAATTTACGGTCAACGTATTTATTTTTGACCTTACTGGATGTATGGCTAAGTACATTGAACTTAGGGGTACGAACGAATGCGGATTTTTTACCTACGTACCCCTGAATGACCGCCCATGAATTGTGAAGCGCCATGCCCATGGACATGGACAGGAATAGTGGAAAATGAATAGCGAAGCGAAGGAGGCCCTCCATAAAAGTCTCCTCTTTTTGATGAGCTTCCGATTGGATGTTGGCCACGTAATAAATGGTGATGATGGACAAGAAGCCTATCATAAACCAAGCGAAAGTATTCTTATTGAAGCCCATCGCAATTAAATCGCCGAGATAGTAGAGCAGGGGCACTGAAGATATGGAGGCTAGCAATACGAAAGGAAAAATAGAACTTCCCAACAAGTGCATGGTTGCGTGAAATTTCTTCCATCTGGGAAGGGAGGATCTCCAAACTGTCCCCATCATTTTTTTTGCGGTTTCGGCACCGCCCTTCATCCACCGGAACTGCTGAGATTTGAGTGCATTCATTTCGATAGGGAGTTCGGCAGGAGAGCCAACGCCTTCAAGGAATTTGATTTTCCATCCTTTAATCTGGGCGCGGATGCTGAGGTCAAAGTCTTCTGTAAGGGTATCGGCCTCCCAACCACCAGCATCTTCAATAGCTTTACGACGCCATACACCAGCAGTACCGTTAAACTGCAGAAGCATCCCGGCAGCCATCCTACCCCGCTGTTCTACAGTAAAGTGAACATTAAGCTGGAGTGCCTGAAGTCGGGTAATCATGGAGTAATCCTCGTTCAGGTGTTCCCAGCGGGTTTGTACAACGCCGATTTCCGGATTTCGAAAATGAGGGATAGTCTGGCGAAGGAAGTCTGGACGGGGCAGGAAATCGGCATCAAAAATGGCAATAAATTCTCCTTTAGCCACAGACATAGCATCTTTTAGAGCCCCCGCTTTATAGCCTTTGCGTTCCTTGCGTCTTACCTGCTCTATCAAAAAACCTTTTGCCTTGTACTCCTCTACTTTTTTCCGCACCAACTCCCGGGTTTCATCGGTCGAATCATCAAGCACATGGATTTCGAAGCGATCTTTGGGGTAATCGAACTTGGTAATGCAATCTATTAATCGCTCCACTACGAACAACTCATTGTAAAGCGGCAGTTGAACCGTCACAAAAGGAAGTACTTCTTCTTTGGAAGAGGCGATACTCCCGTTTTGCTGTGCACTTCCATGTGGGTATTCCTCTTCGGCAGATTCCCCTGCAAGCGCTAGTTTTCTTACTTTTTGTTTGGGGATAGCGGTAGATGCCTCGGCCGAGGCATGTTCTGCGAGACGAGCCTCTTCTTCCCTTTGATCTTTTTTGTAGTGAAAGAGTAGGTCGAACTGCAAAACGCAGTAGAGCGTGATGAAAATCAGTGCGCTCGTGTAAGTCGCTAAAGCGACGATTGCCATGGCTGACATCTTGATGTATTTAAATCTTTGCCTAATTAGATAACAGAGTTAACCCCCAAATTGTCTAAGCGGCGTCATTTTTTCTTTAAATATTGTAAAAATAATCTTGTAAGCGGCTAGTAGAGACCCTTTTACTGTACCTGAAACTTTAGATTTTCCAACCCGCTTTCTGTAATTCACTGGTACTTCCATGCAGCTTAGTTTATATTTTGCTGCTTTCACCTGCATCTCTACGGTCCAGCCATAGTTTTGGTCATTCATGCCGAGCATAACAAGGTCTTGCCTGCGAATAGCCCTAAAGGGGCCAAGATCACTGAAGGTATAACCATAAAGTGTACGAATGAGCGTTACCGCAAGCCAGTTGCCAAACTGCTGGTGAGGAAGCAAAGCTCCTTTCTCTCTTTTGCCCAATACGCGTGAGCCAATCACCAAATCTGCCTGCCCTTTCAAAATGGGTTCAACCACGATAGATAACTCCTCCGGGAAATCAGAAAAATCACCGTCCAGGAAAGCTATAATATCCGGTGGGCTCTTCATTTGATTGAGGTAATTGATACCGGCTAAACAAGCTTTTCCATAACCCCTTTCAGGTTCATGAACCACTACTGCGCCGGCAGACATGGCGATTTTAGCAGTATCATCAGTACTACCGTTGTCACAGACAACTACCGTTTGTATCAAATCTCCAGGAATGGCTTCCAACACAAAGCCAATGGATTGCGCTTCATTAAATACTGGTATGATGACGCCGATTGTCTTTGCCATTCAAATGGTTTGAAGCTGGGTGTAGTGACAACTTATAAGATTGATGAACCTGAGTGTGCCAAGCTTTAATTCTAAACCTTCTTTCGGAGTGTGCGAAAATTGCACCATCAAATTCGACTTAAAAATAAAAATTTCCGTCTGACTGAAAAAATGCGCTGAGCCGTGCATATTTGTTATCAGAACCTGAACTTTGCTGCAAAGGTAGTGCATTTTTGAAAATCAAAGCATTTCGTTTTTTCCCTTTGAATAAATTTTATACCAAACCAAATGGGATTAAAAAAATATCTATTCACTTTACTTATGCCGGGCCTGTCCTGGGTAGCTGCACAACAACAGGGTGCCCTTTCTTTGGCTGAATGCCATCAGCTTGCGATACGCTCGCATCCGCTTCACACACAATACGAGAATCTCGAAAACATCTCCAAAATACAGATGTCTCGAATAGAATCTTCCCGAAACCCGGATTTGGTTTGGCTCTCCAAAGCTATAATCCAAAGTGATGTCGTTGAGTTTCCCTTAGAGCTACCGGGAGTGGATTTGCCAAAGCTTCCTTTGTTCGGTTTCCAAACCGGGCTCGAGAGCAGCTGGACTATTATCGACGGTGGTTTGAGAGCAGCTCTCTTAACTGCAGAATCTGCCAGGCTACCAACAGAAATACACAGTTTGTCAGTAGAACTGGAAAAAATCAAACCTCAGATTAACGAATTGTTTGTTGGAATGCGCGCCCAAAGAGAAAAAAGTGAGGTGCTCCGCATTGCGCTTTCCTTCCTGCAAACAAAATGGGAGGTATGCCGAGCTGCTATCCAGACAGGTATTTCTACCGAGCGAGACGCCGATAACCTGAAGTTAGAGATTCTGAGAACTCAAAACAGCATATCAGAAGCCCAATTGGAAACCCGCGCGATGATTGACGCACTTTCAACATGGATTCAGATACCACTATCTGACAGTTCAATCCTGGTACTTCCCGAAGAAGCAGCTCCAACGCCAACCCTTTTACCTCAATATCGCTTATTTGGTGCTCAAAAAGAACGACTGCTTGCATCCGAAACCCTCTTGAATGTGGGTAAGAATCCCAGACTTACCGCTTGGGGTCAGGCAGGACTGGGCTACCCAAACCCTTTCAATTTTTTTGACAATACACTTAGCCCATTTGCCGCAGCAGGCATGAGTCTTTCCTGGCGAATAACAGACTGGAAACAAAACCAACGTGACAGGGAAATTATCAGCCTTCAAATTCAATCTTTAGATGCTCAACTTGCGGCCTTTGATTATCAAACCCGGATAAAAGCCTTACAAATAGAAAGGCAGCTCTCCGAATTGGATAATCTTGAGGTACGAGAATCCGAAATACTTGAAATTCAGGGGCGGCTGCTTGAACAAGTCGAACGTGAATGGGCTCTGGGTATGGCTACGGCCATGGATGTCATTGAGCAAAGCCAGGCGGTTACTAAAGCGCAATTGCAATTGAAAAACCGCATGCTTCAAAGGAGGTTACTTCAAGCTTCACTTTGGACAATTTTAGGCAAATTATAACCTTAATAACAAGATATTCAATTAATTATCATGAAAAACTGGTTCCTTCTCCTGGCCATCCCAATCCTCTCAAAGTGCACGACAGCTCCGCCAGAAGCCGATGCCTTTGGAAATTTTGAGACCAGGGAAGTCTATGTTTCTTCGGAGGTGGCCGGAAAAATCCTGTTCCTACAAATCGAGGAAGGCCAAACTCTGGCAGCAGGTCAGCTTGTCGGCCTTATTGATACCTCGGTACTACACCTTCGAAAACGGCAGCTAGAGGCATCCATCAACGCTTTAAAAAGAAAAACGCAGGATATAAAACCACAAATTGAAGTTTTACAAACCCAACGTAGTAATCTGATAAGAGAGCGCAACCGCCTAAAAGCGTTGGTGGAGAGCAACCTTGCCCCCTCCCAAAAACTGGATGAGCTGGAGGGGCAAATCGTAGTAACTGACCAACAGATTCTGGCAGCCCAATCACAAAACCAACATCTTAATGACGGCATACTGGCTGAAATATCTCCACTGAACGCACAAATTGATCAGGTAAATGACCAAATAGCTAAATGCCATCTATTCACTCCAATTGACGGTACAGTTTTATTAAAAATTGCTGAAGATCAAGAGATTGCCGTTCCAGGAAAGGCACTGTATTCCATCGCCGACCTCAGTGAAATGTCTTTGCGCGTGTACCTGAGCGGAGAACAGCTAGGCTCCATAAACCTAGGGCAGGAAGTGCGGATTCGTCTCGATGACGGGGCTGATGGCTACAAAGAGCTACCTGGATTGGTCAGTTGGATCAGCTCTAAAGCAGAGTTCACACCCAGAATTGTTCAAACCAAGGATCAAAGGGTCAACCTCGTATATGCGGTTAAAATAACAGTCAAAAATGATGGGTCAATCAAAATCGGAATGCCTGGTGAACTGATTATTCCCCGGTAATTTGCAACCCTCAGCCCTTGGCTTGTGTTTGTTGAAACAAACCATACTGGCCAATGGCAGCTCTTAAAGCCTCAAAACCGCAAATGAATGTACTGAAAAGGGTGCTCGCTTTGTCGAAACCCTATGGTAGAATCTTTGCACTGACGACTCTGCTGGCCATTATTCTTGCTCCGCTTTCCATAATCAGACCTTACCTCATTAAGGTAATGGTGGATGATCACATTGCCAGATTCGACATCTCGGGGTTGTCCAGAATGATGATATACTTAGTCCTTCTCCTGATTCTTGAAGCAGCCCTTCAATACCTTTTTCAATATGGAACTGCCTGGCTTGGGCAAAGCGTGGTCAGAGATTTAAGGGTTAAGGTGTTTCGGCATATCACCAATCTCCGCCTGAATTACTTTGATAACAC
>CAYTNI010000244.1:0-5228 GCA_964439115.1 uncultured Saprospiraceae bacterium | reverse complement strand
CGGGTAACGGAACTACCTCCGGGAACAACTACGGATTATACAGTTACAGCAACAACAGTGGTGTGGGCAATGCATTTGGAGTGTACGGCGAAACAGCAACTGGAGGCGGCCCGCGATATGCCATCTATGGTAATTCTCCCGCCGATATCGTGGCAGGAGTAGAATACGCCGGATACTTTAATGGCGATGTTACCGTAACTGGAGTGTTTAATAACCCCTCCGACCAGAAGCTTAAGCAAAACATCCAGAGTTCCACATATGGCCTGGAGACCATCATGAACCTCCGGCCGGTTACTTATGAGTTCCGCCAAAAGGAATTTGATTTCATGAACCTGGCCGATGGCGCTCAGCTTGGTTTTATCGCCCAAGAAATGGAAGAAGTAATGCCTCAGCTAGTCCATCTCAATCATCATCCTCTGGAACAAGGCAGCATTGATTACAAAGCCATCAACTACCAGGGCCTCATCCCCGTGATGACCAAGGCCATCCAGGAACAGCAGGAAGTCATCGGCAACCAGGAAAACCGCATCTCCGACCTGGAGATCGAAAACGAGGAACTGAAGAACAAGGTGGACGACATTCAGTCCCAACTGGATGAGCTTAAGACCCTGGTGGGACGGCTGATCGACGAAAAAACGACTCAGCACGGCAGTCTGAGCAGCGCCCGTCTCGATCAGAACGAGCCCAACCCCTTCACCCGCGAGACCAAGATCGGTTACTTCATCCCCGACCACATCAAGAACGTGGAACTGCGGGTCTATGACCAGCAGGGACGGCTGATCAAAGCCATCGAGATCCAGGCCAGAGGCGAGGGCGAAACCATCCTGCAGACCAACAGCCTCAGCAACGGTCAGTATTACTATACGCTGACCCTCGACGGGGAGGTGATGGAAACGAAAAAGATGATCCTGACCAGGTAATCGGAGATACATTTGCGCGCTTCACTCCTGCGGGAGCCCAGGCCTGACGCACATTAGAGACGGGAATATTCGCGTCTCTAACTGCGAAGATTCATGCATAATCCGGGTTAAAGGAGCTTCCCATCATGCCGTTGGGGAGCTCCTTTCTTTTTGCAAAATACGGCATTGGGGTGATATGTGGGGTGACAGATAGCCTGACCTTTGGGAGGAAAGAAATCTCAACCCAATGAAAACAAGCTATCTTATCCTCCTCTTCGTTCTTTTCGCCACTTTGGCCCATGCCCAATCCGTGGGTATCAACACCAACAACCCGGATCCTTCGGCCGCCCTGGATATTCAGGCAACGAATAAGGGCTTACTGGTACCCCGGATGAACACCTCCCAGCGGGAGGGGATCAAAAACGCGGCCAATGGCTTATTGGTTTACGATACCGATACCAATAGCTTCTGGTATTTTCACAGCAACACCTGGGTCGAACTGACAAGTGGCGCTTTTGAGGAAGACAACGGGACCGTCAGGAATGTGGGAGCCGGCGACAATGTGCTGCTATTCGGTTCCATGCAGCTCCCTCCCAACCAATCCACCAGCGACACCCTCTTCTTTTTCAACCGGGACAAGGCTGCTTTGCGGACCGGCAGGATCACCAACTCCATCACCTGGTCGCCTGATTCAGTGGGTAGCAGCTCAATCGCAGCCGGCTACAATACCATGGCCAACGGCAATAACGCTTCCGCGTTCAACCAAAGCACCATTGCCTCCGGGAGCGCCGCGACCGCCTTCGGCTTTGCCACCCAGGCCCGCGGTAGTCAGGCTGCTGCCTTTGGCTCCATCACCAAAGCCCTCGGCGGCGCTTCTTTTGCTTCCGGCTTCCAATCCCAGGCGGATGCCTACGCCTCGGCAGTCTTTGGGCGCTACAATGTAGGGGGCGGAAATCCAACCCTTTGGGTAGCGACGGATCCTCTGTTTGAGGTCGGCATCGGAACCAGTGGCTTTAATCGTGAGAACGCCCTGACCATTCTGAAAGACGGCAGTATTTCCTTCCGGTCGTATGCTTTTCCCAATACGGATGGAGCTGCCGGGGAAATCCTGTACACCGACGGCAACGGCCAACTTAGCTGGGTTACGCCTGTCGGCGCTTTTGAGCAATACCAGAATGTGATCCGCAAGGCCGGCGCCGGAGATAGCGATTTTGTTTTTGGCATGGACTCCCTGCCGGCTGACGGGTTTTCCCATACTGAAACCCTGTTCATGTTCGACTATGACAAAGGGGCTTTCCGAACGGGTTTATTACTCAATTCCACCGCCTGGAACCCCGACTCCATTGGCTTAGGTTCTTTTGCCGCCGGATTGAACAACCAGGCCAAAGGATCCTACAGCGCTGCTTTGGGGGGCAGCAATCTTGCAAACAGCAATTTCAGCATGGCCTGGGGCTCTCAAAACACTGCGCTGGGGTCGGCTAGTGCCTTGTCAAGTTTGAATATGCGGGTAAAGGCGCTTTAGCTTAATCCGAGCATCCCGGGTCGTGAACTGCCAGTCGACCGTGCGCTGTTCCTTATTTCGCCTTAGGTACCAAGCCTTGACCTCCCTTTCGAGTTGTTCTTTGGTAGGTATCCTAGACTTGAGCCCATGCTTGATAAGGACGCTCAGTTCATTCTCAGCGATGTTGAGCCACGAGCCATGCTTTGGTGTCCTGACTATTTCTAGTTTACGGATGATTTGCCTTGCTCTGTGAGGCTCAAATATTTCATAAAGCGCTGCCAGCTTATGGGCGCTCAGGTTATCCTCGACTAGCGTGATACGCTCGGCATCGGGGTATAAGTCTTCTACAATATGCGCCACCACCCTGGCGTATGTCACTGCTTTGTGATCATCTTCAATGAGCACTTTCCGATATCCCGCCAGTGCTTCGTTGATCATAAACATTGATACAGTGCCGTTACGGACATATTCGTAGTCTTCATAAACCGTGCCGTCGCTGCCCATAAATGGCGTATGCACCTGCCCAATCAGTTGTTTGGGCGACTCATCCAGGTTAACCATCGGATAGCGTGCATCATAGGGGCGCTCGTACACATCTAGTACCGCCTCCATCGCATAGACGAAAGCCGCATCTGCTTTGGGTATTACCCATGATTTGACTTGCCAAGGCTTAATTGGTGTTTTTTTAAAACATCACTGACCCCTTGCCGGCTGATGCGCTCTACGCAGCCCAGTTCTACCAGCTTGTCAGCAAGTAGCCTGAGAGTCCAGCCATTGCTCCCCTCAGGGGCATCGCTGCACCGTAAAGCAATAAGCCGGCTCTCCACGCGGGCGTCTACTTTTCTTTTCCGGTTTACTGGGCGGGGCACGCCATGAAGAGATACTTCAAAACCCTCTTCCACAAAGCGGCGGCGCGTTATCTCAATACCGCGGATGCTTCCTCCATAGGCCTGTTGGATTTGCACGTCCGTCATTCGCTTGCCGCCTTCGCTTTCGTCCGCACCAAGTAAAATATGCGCTCGCCGCAACCGCATCCCTCTGAACTTTCCCTCTTTGATTTGTCCTTGAAGGTACTCTCGCTCGGCGGCCGTTAACTCTACTCGATAGCGTTTCATCTTTTTGACCAAAATACACATAATAACCCGTATGTTCAAACTTGACAAAGCACTAGTTGAAATACCCTCCGATCCGAATTTAGTCTTTCTCTGTTGCCACTATTAGTCCCTCGCTTCTCATTTGGCTGTAGCCAAACTCCGAGTTCTGGCACCTCATTTGGGGAAAAAAGACCTAAACCTCTTTCAAAAGGCGACTCAAAAAACCTCAAATGTTTTTGCTTGTTTATGGGGATCGACCAACCGAAGGGTTCATCGAATGGATTCCTTACTATAAAGGTAGGGACACGGTTTTTAAAAAAAAATACTCAATTTTGAGTAATCCTTTTTCCGGCAACCCCGCAGAGAGCGGTTATTTGCTGTTTTTAGGAGGTAAATACACGAGGGGATCAATGAGACCGCGGTTAATGGCATAACTAATCAGCTCCATCATAGAACCCTTTACGAATTTCTTGAGTAAACGGCGGCGATGAGTGTAAAGGGTATTGACGGTGATACCGAGACGCCGGGCAATTTCGGGGGAAGTAAACCCTTGGGCGATGTGGGTAATGACCTCCAGTTCGCGACGGGTAAATTGCAGGTCATTGAGGGTATCGGGGGGAAAGAAGCGAAAAAATTGAGGATGGTACATACTGTCCCTTTCCCGCAAATAGATCCCTAGAGAAAACATGGGATGGTGATTGATCTGCTGGAGGTCGGAGAGGAGGTTCATCCCAATGATCGGTCGGTGGCGGGAATCTAACTCCAGGAAATAGGTTTCGTGCAGGCAACTGAACGATTGACCGCCCGGGCGGCGGAGCAGATAGGAATAGCTGATCTTGAGATCGCGACGGCGAGTAGGATCGATGGCAAAATAGGCCTGTTGGAAATCCTGATTAAGGCGTTGGGAATTCCGTTGTAAGTCATTTTGCTGGTAGAATGGCAGGAGGCCCCGGAAACCTTGTTGGAGCAGTTGTTGAGCAGTGACGCCCAAATGGCTGGCAATATTGGGGCTGACGTAGAGCAGTTTGAACGTTCTGTAGTCAAGGAGATAGATGACTTTCGTTCCCTGGTCAAACATTATGTCCAAGGAGGAAGGGGCGAATTGAAATGAACTAGGCGCATTGGCGGGGGCGAAATCAAAGGTTGATTTCCAGGAAGTGATGAGCGTTTGGAGATTCATTTTAACTTGGGTTCAGCTTTTCCAGCTTCACGACACCTTATCTCTTCACCATCTAAATAAAGGAAAAAATCGCTGAATACAAAAAACTCCAAACTAAGCAATGGCTTCATCTGGGGTAAAAGTATATGCCTGAAATAGGGCGTACGGCGCACCTACACATGGAGGGAAGCAGGGAAAGCAGCCGACACCTTCCGGGTGGTGAAAAGTGGATTTTTCCGGCAGGCCATTTTGGCTACGCCCCTACCCTACCCTGGCACGGTTTGGATTACGGTGAACGGTAAGGGGCATGCGGTAGAGACGCGGTAGAGAGATGCGAAAGAGAGAGACGCGAAAGAGAGAGACGCAAAAGAGAGAGACGCAAAAGAGAGAGACGCAAAAGAGAGAGACGCGATAAATCGCGTCTTTACAGCGGTAGCCTATCTATTCCCGATGCCGCCCGTGGTGGAAGTGGAGGGGAAGGTGGGGTTTTGCAGCAAGTAGATAACAAGTGGGATGCTGTATTAGTAGAGCAGGGACAATAGGACGACGCATTCAAAGGGAGTATTTCAAAAACG
>CAYTNI010000243.1:0-5232 GCA_964439115.1 uncultured Saprospiraceae bacterium | reverse complement strand
TAACTTGGATACAAAACCGGTAACGGCGATAAAATCCCGGCACTAAGTGATAAATATCACTCAAAATCGTATGTCGGCTTCCGATTTTTGCATTTTAGAAATCGTTTTGCTTGAATGGAATTAGGCGGAGAATCCCATTGATAAGGTATTTGTCTATCGTGGAGTGATAATACGGCAAGTCCAGGCGTGTAGCCTTTCCACATGTTTGAATTGCCGGGTTTTGCCACTCATTTTGAATCCTGGAGATAAACCTTAGAGACCAATTTTTGTTAATTAACCTTCGCAATAAAGGCTTCGGCGATGCCGAAAACTGCACCAAGAATTTCAAGGTCAAGAAAAAAAACTTTTGCAATTCATTGTACATCAACAAATAAATAAAATTTTCAAATATGGAAGGTAACGGACATGCACACACGTCCACACAAAACGGCAACGGCGAAGCAAAATGCCCGTTCAGCAGTGGAATCATCAAAAAAGCCGCAGGTGGCGGCCCGCGCAACCAGGATTGGTGGCCCAATGCACTTAGATTAAACATTCTAAGGCAACACTCCACGCTATCCAATCCCATGGACGGTGAATTCAATTACGCGGAAGAATTTAAAAAACTCGACCTCCAGGCCGTAAAGAATGACATCTTTGAATTAATGACCAATTCACAGGATTGGTGGCCTGCCGACTATGGCCACTACGGCCCTTTCTTCATCCGCATGGCCTGGCACAGCGCAGGCACTTACCGCATTTCTGACGGACGCGGTGGCGCCGGCGCCGGCACCCAGCGCTTCGCACCGCTCAACAGCTGGCCGGATAATGCCAACCTGGATAAGGCCCGCCTCCTGCTTTGGCCCATCAAGCAAAAATACGGCCGCAAAATTTCCTGGGCCGACCTTATGATCCTCGCCGGCAACTGCGCCCTGGAATCTATGGGCTTCCCAACCTACGGCTTCGGCGGTGGCCGCGAAGATGTATGGGAACCGGAAGAGGATATCTATTGGGGCTCTGAAAGCGAATGGCTGGGCGACAAGCGCTACACGGGCGACCGCCAGCTAGAAAATCCCCTCGGTGCCGTACAGATGGGTCTGATTTACGTCAACCCTGAAGGCCCTAACGGAAATCCCGACCCCATCGCTGCCGCTCGCGATATCCGCGAAACCTTCGGTCGCATGGCCATGAATGACTACGAAACAGTAGCACTCATCGCCGGGGGCCATACTTTCGGCAAAACCCACGGTGCTGCTGACCCGGGCAAATATGTAGGTCGTGAACCCGCCGGCGCTGCTATTGAGGAGCAAAGCATGGGCTGGAAAAACACCTTCGGCTCCGGTCATGGCGTCCATACCATTACCAGTGGCCTTGAAGGTGCCTGGACGACCACCCCCACCAAGTGGAGCAATAACTACTTCGAAAATCTCTTCGGCTTCGAATGGGAACTGACCAAAAGCCCCGCCGGTGCTCATCAATGGACACCTAAAAACGGAGCTGGTGCCGGTACCGTACCTGATGCCCACGACCCTGCCGTGCGTCACGCTCCCTTCATGCTTACTACTGACCTTGCACTTCGCTTCGACCCGGCTTACGAAAAAATCTCCCGTCACTTCTACGAAAATCCGGAAGAGTTCGCCGATGCATTCGCCAAAGCATGGTTCAAGTTGACCCACCGCGATATGGGACCACGCTCCCGCTATCTCGGCCCCGAAGTACCCGCTGAAGAGCTGATCTGGCAAGATCCAGTACCCGCCGTAAACCATCCGCTTGTGGACGAAAAGGACGTAGCGGCGCTCAAAGGCCAGATACTGGCTTCCGGCCTTAGTGTTTCCGAACTGGTTTACACTGCATGGTCTTCAGCATCCACTTTCCGTGGATCTGACAAGCGTGGCGGCGCCAACGGTGGTCGCATTCGCCTGGCACCACAGCGTTTCTGGGAAGCCAACAATCCCTCCCAACTCGCCAAGGTACTCGACACCCTCGAAAGCATCCAGAAAAACTTCAATGCAGCACAATCCAATGGCAAAGCCATCTCCATGGCCGATATGATTGTGCTCGGAGGTTGCGCAGCCATCGAGCAAGCCGCCAAAAATGCAGGCCACAACGTCAGTGTACCGTTCACGCCCGGCCGCGGGGATGCCACTCAGGCGCATACCGATGTAGAATCCTTCGCAGTACTCGAACCGGTAGCAGATGGCTTCCGCAACTTCATGAAGGGCAAATACAGCGCCTCTGCAGAAGAACTGCTGGTGGATAAAGCCCAGTTGCTCACCCTTACCGCTCCGGAAATGACCGCCCTCGTCGGTGGCATGCGCGTGCTCAATGCTAACCATAATGGCGCTAACCACGGTGTTTTCACCAACCGCCCAGGATCCCTGAGCAACGACTTCTTCGTCAACCTCCTCGACTTCGGCACTACATGGAAGGCAACTTCAGATGCACAGGATGTTTTCGAAGGGCGCGATCGCAAAACCGGAACTGTGAAATGGACAGCTACCCGCGTGGACCTCATCTTCGGTTCCAACAGTGAACTTCGCGCTTTGGCAGAAGTATATGGCTGTGCAGACGGCGAAACGAAATTTGTACACGACTTCGTGGCTGCATGGAATAAAGTCATGAACCTGGATCGCTTCGATCTGGCCTGATTTTAAAAGTTAGTATATCATATAAAGGCGGCTCGGAAATCGAGCCGCCTTTTTTTATGCGTCTTTATCTGTCTTACTTACTTTGCCTTTGCAAAAAAAAGAATCAGAGGACTTATCCACAAACCCAATTTATGCCTCATCATCAGCCATTTTACATTATCCTACCATGCAGCCTTTAATCCAATATGAACTGCCAGGGGCATACCCGGCCGATATCCCTGAGGAAGGTTAGCCACAATATAGGATTGGTTAAAAATATTATTGATTAGCGTGAACGCGGTGAGCTGCTTCCAAAACGTGTAGTTTGCACTCAAATCCACTACCTGGTACTGGTCAATGGTATTGACCGCAGGGTACCATACCCCATCAGCAGGAATGATTGCGGCATCCTGACCAGGTGTCGTACGCATCCGGCCCACATGCCTTGCAAGCACGGTAGCGTTAAACCGTGCAGCTTCATAAGTAACGGAAACTGTCAGGAGGTTAGGTGTGATGAAAGGAATCAAGTCGCCGCCCTGGATAATCCCGGAACCCCAGTCGCCGCCCCCGTTTTTAAAAGTCTCTCCAAAGCGGGCGTCCGTAAAAGTAAATACCGCCGATAAAGGCAAGCGCACGCCCCTGGCATCACCTGCTGCACCTAACAAATCGTATTCCAGACTCAATTCAACCCCCTTAACGGATGCTCTGCCGGCATTGAACATATCGCCTGTGCCCGCACCACCCCCTGAGATATTATCCGAGCCCAAAATATTTTCATACCTATTCCAAAAACCAGTAATTTCTCCCTTGAATTTGGTGTCGTTGTAGCGATAACCCAGTTCATAACTTTGCGCTGTTTCAACACGAGCCTGCTCTACACCAGAATTTAGGGAAGGCATCCCGGGTGGAGAAAACCCCTGGTGGACTCCTCCAAACCCACTACTTCTGTCGTTGATGCGGTAGTGAAGCCCAAGTCCGGGTAAAACTACCGTTAATTCATTGTTGGCGCTCTGTAAAGCCGAGCCCAATCTGCCCACATCGTTATTGCCATAGTTTAAAAATGTAAGCTGAATGGCTTCACGGCGAAGTCCCGGACTTAGCGTCAAATTTCTGTATTTCATATCCACTTGAACAAAAGTGGCCAGGCTCTGCGCCTGTCTGAGTTGGTTCTCCCTGTTTCCATTGATGCCAGCCGAGGTCAGAATCATCTCTCCCTGCTGCATGGCATAGACGGATTGTGTGGCGTATCGATCAGCTTCGTCTTTGTGGTAGCGGATTCCGGCCTGCAGTTCATATTTTATCTGCCCTGTTTGGAAAGCATAAGACAGTTGACTTTGGATACCCTGCGTTTCAAACGTCCTCGCAGCACTTTGCCAGGTCAACTGGCCATTATCTATACCAGTCATGACCCTGTAGGGCTGGCTGTGCCGGGTGGGATCATTCAGGATACTTAAAAGACTTTGACCCTCGATGGTATTCACCCGGCCCCAATCCCGGAAAGTGGTCGTGTAATACGCGGTGGAATTGATGTGGAGGTTTTCTGCGGGCCGAATGGCATGTTGAAGTGAAATATGCGCGTGGGTCATGTTCAGGATATCCTTTCTGGTGGCCGCATACCGCCGATTGGGGTTATCTACAAAATCCTCATAAGTCAGTCCGAGATAGGACTCATTGCCTAACTCGCTCATATTCAGAAATTTAAGTGTTAGCGATTGCGGCATCCGCGCGTCTTTGTTGGAATGCCAGCGGAGCTTGCCCATAAAATCGCGCCGGTCAAAACCTGTATTTCCGCCACCGTCCAATTCTTTGAACCCGTTACTGGAAAGGCGATTCACTTCAAAGAGATAGTCGAAGTTCTTCCGGCTGTCGCCTACCCATACCCTCTGCTGGCCGGTACCGAAACTGCCGGTAGAAATTTGTGCGAAGCCTTTAAATGAATTCGGAATGGAGGTGGAAATCAGGTTGATGGCACCTCCAATGGTGTAAGGCCCGTGTTTGATCTGGCTGCTGCCTTTCAATACTTCTACGCTTTCGATTCTCGAAAAAGTGGGAAAATAATAGGCTGCAGGATCGGAATAGGGCGCTGGAGCCGCCAAAACGCCATCCTCCATGAGGGTAATTTTCGCACTTCGGTTCACCTGCGTTCCGCGAAGTCCGATATTGGGCCTAAGGCCAAAGCCCTCCTCATCGCGGATATTCACCCCCGGTAAAGTCCGCAACACCTTATTGATGTCCGGCTGATTGAGCCTGGCAATTTTTTCCTGCCGGATTATCTGACCAGACCCCGGCAAAGTCTTAATGCGCGACGCTACAATGGTTATTTCTGAAAGCTCCTTAATCGTGTCAGAATCCACTATTTGCGCACCAAGTAGTCTGGCCATCAGCAAAAAAGATAGAATGAATAACTTTTTCATGCTTATTTAGACTAATTAAAAACAGGGTGCAAAACTACATTAATATTCAATCTATCCTAATTAGGTAGCCAATATTTTTGCTGCTCGATTTGGAAAAACAAATAGTCGCTGGTTGAACCGGCCGATATTCCAAGGCTGATTACCACAATAATTCTAATTAGGATATTGGGATTAATTCCATAAACAAGTATTATAAATTTAAATGTATATAT